>JANTFG010000248.1 GCA_024763555.1 Thermoanaerobaculales bacterium | reverse complement strand
CCACCAGCTGAGTAACCTCCACCTGGCCCTGGCTCTCGGTGAAGCGGCCTCCTCCCTCGGCTGGATCGGGCAACTGGAGGAGGAGAGTGTGCGGCGGGGCCTTGAAACATGCAGCTGGCCCGGACGTCTCAGCGAGATCCGGCTGGACGGGCATCGGGTCCTCCTCGATGGAGCGCATAATGCCGAGGCGGCCGCCGCTCTGGCACGCGAACTGGAGGGCAGGGATGAGAGTTACGACCTTCTCTTTTCCTGCCTTGACGACAAGCCCGTCGAGGAGATGGCGGAGATCCTCAGGCCCCATTGCGCCCGGGTCGTCATCTGCCCGCTTGAAGACGCGCGGGCGATGGCTTTGAAGCGTCTTCAGGAGGCCTGGCCGCAGGCGCTCAGGGCAGATGACCCGATCTCGGCTCTAAATCTGCTGGGCGAGCGGGTTGTCGCGGCGGGTTCCCTGCGCCTGGTCGGCGCGCTGATGGAGGCCTCACAGAAAGGAGTTTCGGATGTGGAGTGAGTTCAGGCCCTGTGATCGACTGAAGCTGGAGCAGCTCGAGCGGGAGCATCTGGCGCCCTGGGCGACCTTCTCTTCCGAGGCCAACCGTGAGCGAATTGAGGAGGATGATTTCAGGCCGGCATTTCAGCGGGACCGGGATCGGATTCTCCACTCGCGGGCCTTCCGACGTCTCAAGCACAAGACGCAGGTTTTCGTTCCGCACGTCGCCGACCACCAGCGGACCCGGCTGACCCACACCCTTGAAGTGGCCCAGCTGGGACGAACGATTGCGCGGGCTCTTTCTCTCAACGAAGACCTGGTCGAGGCCATCGCACTGGGGCACGATCTGGGCCATACGGCCTTCGGTCATACCGGGGAGGCGGTGCTCGACGAAATCCTTCGGGGGGCGAATTCCGAGTTCCCCCTGCCTTCGGAAGTCGCGGCGGGGGCCGGTCGTTTCAAACATAACTACCAGTCTCTGCGGGTTGTGGATCTCCTGGAGCGGCGCTATGAGTATCCCGGCTTGAACCTGACGGATGAAGTTCGGGAGGGAATCCTCAAGCACACGGGCTGGAAGGCCGACTTCGGCTTTCCCCTCCGTCGTCCGGAATCACTGCGCCTTGAAAAACCATCTCACCTCGAGGGTCAGGTGGTGGCCCTGGCGGATGAGATCGCGCAGCAGACCCACGATCTCGAGGACGGGCTGCGCGCCGGGGCCGTCCGCCTGGCCGAGGTGGAAAAGCTCCCGATTGCCCTTCGTGTTCCGAAAAGGGAGGGGGAGAAGGACTGGAACCGCCAGAACAGGCTCATCCGCGGCATGATCGCCTTCTTCGTCTCCCGGACCATCGGGGAAACTGCGAGGCGCCTGAGGGAGTGGGTGGGTGGTCGTGGAATCCAGAGTCGCGAGGAATGGCTCGACGCCCGGGATGAGATGCCGCCTGTGATGGTCGGACTGGATCCGGAAGCCGAGAGCCTGCTGAGCGAAGTCAAGGCTTTCATCTATCGCTTCATCATCAATCACCCGACGGTCAACCGCCAGGACTGGCGTGCACGGAAAGTCATGACGGCGCTCATTCGGGCCTTCTGGACCAACCCCAGAATCTTACCGACCTATGTGCTGTTGAGAGCTTCCGAGGAGCTGGATTTTCCCTATCTTCGAGATATTTCCATCTCAAATGTTGAAAGGGAAATCCGGGACCGCTACCATGGCTCGCCGGGCTTTGCCCGCCTCGTGGTCGATCATCTGGCGGGGATGAGCGACCGTTTCGCACTGGAAGAGTATGCCCTGCTGGAACAGCCCTCGGCTGAGCAGCGTTTTTCGGGAGTCATTCGATGATTTATATCGCCTCGGACCATGCGGCCTTTGATCTCCGGCAGGAGATGATGAAGTTTCTGACTGAGATGCGGGAAGAATTTGAGGACCTCGGGGTCGAGGAGAAGCGTTCGGTAGACTATCCGGACTATGCCCGCGCCGTGGCTCGCGCCGTGGCGGCCGAGGAAGGCGCACGGGGTATTTTGATCTGCGGGACGGGCCTCGGCATGAGCATCAGCGCCAATCGTCACCCGGGCATCCGGGCGGCACTCTGTCACGATGCCTATACTGCGGCGATGGCGCGGCGCCACAACGATGCCAATGTTCTCTGCATGGGCGCCCGCGTACTTGGAGTGGGCGTGGCCGAGCAGGTGCTGCGCGTCTTTCTCAACACCGCTTTCGAAGGCGGGCGGCACCAGCGTCGCGTGGAGAAGATGGAAATCTGAGAACCAGAGAGGGCCTCGAGGGGCCGGGGAGGCAAGGATGAGCGAGTATTCGAAGGCAGATTTTTTCAAAATGCACGATGAGATGGTCCGTCGGTCGGATCCGGCCGTTGCCGATGCGCTCGAAAAGGAGCGAAAGCGGCAGCAGGAAGGTCTGGAGCTGATTGCCTCGGAGAACTTCGTCACGCCGGCGGTCATGGCGGCGATGGGCTCCGTGATGACCAACAAGTACGCGGAAGGCTATCCGGCCAAGCGCTATTACGGCGGCTGCCGGTTCGTCGATATCGCCGAGGATCTGGCTCGGGAGCGGGCGAAGGAAATTTTCGGGGCGGAACATGCCAACGTCCAGCCGCATTCGGGCGCCCAGGCCAACATGGCGGTCTACCTTGCCGTGCTCAAGCCCGGCGACACCATGATGGGAATGGACCTCAACCACGGCGGCCACCTGACCCACGGTCATCCGCTGAACTTTTCGGGCAAGGAATTCAACATTGTTGCCTACGGGGTTGACAAGGAATCCGAGACCATCGACTACGAGACCCTGCGGGCGCTGGCCCTGGAGCACCATCCCAAGCTGATTGTCTGCGGCGCCTCGGCCTATCCGCGTTTCATTGATTTCGAGAGGCTGCGCGCAATCGCCGATGAGGCGGGCGCCCTCCTGATGGCGGACATGGCCCACATCGCGGGCCTCGTCGCCGCGGGTCTTCATCCCTCGCCGGTGCCGCACTGTCATTTTGTGACGACGACGACCCATAAGACCCTGCGCGGACCCCGCGGAGGCATGATTCTCTGCACCGAGGAGTGGGCGGCGGCCATCGACAAGGCGGTCTTTCCCGGCGTGCAGGGCGGCCCCCTGATGCATGTCATCGCCGCCAAGGCGGTTTCCTTCGAGGAGGCCTCAAAGCCGGAGTGGAAGGAATATCAGAAACGCGTGGTGGAAAACTCCGCCGCACTCTGCGAGGCCGTCAGGGAGAAGGGCTGGAGGATCGTCTCGGGCGGGACGGACAACCATCTCTTCCTGATCGATCTCGGTGCCGATTTTATCTCCGGGAAGAAGGCTGAGCGCTGGCTGGGTCTGGCGGATATTACGGTCAACAAGAACACCGTGCCCTTCGATACCCGCAAACCCTATATCGCCTCGGGACTGAGAATCGGGACACCTGCGGTGACGACGCGCGGGATGGGCGTCGAGGAGATGAAGACCATCGCCGAACTGATCGACCGCGTTCTTCGTGCCGATGAAGACAAGGAAGATCCGGCGAAGATGGAGGCCTTTGCGGCCGAGATGGAAGCGGTGAAGGCCGAGGTCCACAAACTGACGGAGAGATTCCCGCTCTACTGATCGAAGGGCTGTGTCGTTTCGAGAGATGAGCCGGCGAAGCTCAGGAATGCCGGCCTGATTCTCTGGCTTTTTGTTACTGCAGGTAGGTTGCCGGGGTGAGGATCAGCACACCGTGCAGGCGCAGGCCGAAAAAGGCGCCGAAGTGTCTGATGTCGCCGGTGAGAAGGTGGCTGGCCCCGGCCTGGACCGCGGCATGGAGGATGGGACGGTCTTTCTCCGGCAGCTGAACTTCAAGCCCGCCTGTCCGGGGCGATGCCTCAGGAACCAGCCTGGTTTTACAGAGCAGGGCCTCGAGCCGGATCCGCTGCTCATCTTTCGAGAGATTGCGCCTCGCCTCTTCGGCGGCGTATCCTGAGCTGATCAGTTCGAGATTTTTCAGATCCCAGAGACGGGCGAGTCCGGCATCGCAACGATAGGCTGCCGAAAACAAAATGTTGGCGTCGAGAAATACGCGGTCCATTGATCAATCGCCCGGACCCCGGTGTGGAATCGTGTCCGGGTCGATGCCCATTTCCTTGACCTCGAGGATTGCCCGGCGATAGTCCTCGTCATCAACCGCATTACTCAGCAGGAACTCCGCACGCCGTTGGGGACTGTAGATCTCGACCGGGCACGCTACGGCCGGCCGCAAGAGAATTCCGTTCTCATGCGCCTCGGTGATGACCAATGTGCCTTCCTCAAGCCCGTACTGGTTTCTCAGGTCTGCGGGAATGACGATGGCGCCCCGTTTTCCAACCCGACTCGTCGTTGTTGCCATTTCATAATCTCCGAAGTGCAGAATATCAGATGTACGGAGAATCAGCAAGAGATTACTGTTTAGAGGGCTGCGCACTTCGCGTCAGGCCCGGTGACTGCATAGCATAGGAGGGCGCCACTCAGGCTTTCACGCCAGAGTATTGCCGTGAACATTGGGTTTCCGGACTTCATCGGGCCAGGTACTGCGAGATCCACCCCATGTCAGGATCGGCGCAGGAGAGCCGGCCGGAGCAGGAACAGCAGACCAATGCAGGAGCCGGAGCGGCAAAAAGATGCCGGAACCGGAGCGGCAAACTGGGGCCGATGCCGGAGCCGGGGCGGCCGTGGGATGTTCCGACGGCTTCGAGCGCGACTCTGCCGTACCAGTTTCGCCTCTCGGGCGCAGCACCCGGCCGCGGAATCGACTCCGGTTCCCGGCTCCGGAATCGGTTCCGGCTTGCCGCTCGCTGCGGACGCGGGCTTGGCAGCGCTTTGCCGGCAGAGGCTCCGGAAGCACACCGGAAAATACCGGCACTCCGACAGACAAAGTAGACCACCGGCGAGCGAAGTATTTGCTGGCTCATCGCGTCTCTGAGAAACTCGAATCCCTGAAAACCCTGACCTGGAGTCTACGACCTTCCGAAAACCCAGTTCTCAGCACGCTTCCCCGCGCTTCGAGTTACCTGATCCCGCTCCTTCCGGAACACGACTTTGTGATAATCTTTCATACTGAAAGTCAGGAAGGAGCTAACGAATGGGCGAGAAAAGAAACAGGCGGACATTTACAGCAGAGGAGAAAGCCACGATCCTGCGGCGACACCTGCAAGACAAGGTAGCGGTTTCGGATTTGTGCGACGAGTACAAGATCCGGTCGGGGGTGTTCTATGCATGGCAACGGCAGCTCCTGGAGAACATGGATACGGTTCTGGATGCAAAAAGGAGGAGCAGGCGGCAGGCCACACGGGAGCGATGTCTTGAACGGGAAAACGAGGCGCTAAAGGCGAGACTGGCAATAAAGAACGATGTGATAGCAGAGATCTCCGAGGAGTACGTGCAATTAAAAAAAGAACTTGGGGAGCTCTAAACGGCCGCTGGGTTCCCCATGATGAGCGTGATCAGGTCGTAGATTT
>JANTFG010000247.1 GCA_024763555.1 Thermoanaerobaculales bacterium | reverse complement strand
GGCTGCTGGATATCGACGACGCACATCCGGCATCCACCCCAGGCTTCGAGTCCCTCATGGTGGCAGAGGGTCGGGATTTCGGCGCCGGCTTTCCGGGCGGCCTCCAGGATGGTGGCGCCCTCTTCGACCTCGACCATCACTCCGTCAATTTCAAGGCGCGGCATTACTGCACCTCCTTCAATGCGAGTTCTATTTTGGGAAAGGTCACGATGGCCTGCTGCGGACAGACATCAAAGCAGGCCCCGCAGGAAATGCAGGCCTCGTGATCAATGACGTGGAGCTCTTTGCGATCGCCCGAGATGCAGCCGACCGGACAGACCCTGGTGCAGGCATGACAGCCGTCGCAGCTCTCGGGGAGGATTCTGTAGGCCGTCAGCTCCCGGCAGATCCCTGCGGGACATGCCTTGTCGCGGACATGGGCCTCGTATTCCGAGCGGAAATACCGGAGGGTCGAGAGTACCGGGTTGGGTGCGGACTTGCCCAGTTCGCAGAGCGATCCCAGTTTCATCGCGGCGCAGGTGCGCTCGATGTTTTCGATGGTCTCCTCTGTTCCACGGCCTTCGACGAGATCGTCGAAGAGGTGAAGCAGCTGCTTGAGGCCTTCACGGCAGGGAGTGCACTTGCCGCAGCTCTCCTCGACGAGGAAATTGAGGAAGTAACGGGCGACATCGACCATGCAGGTCCGGTCATCCATGACGATCATGCCGCCGGAACCCATCATCGAACCGGCCGCGGTCAGTCCCTCGTAGTCCACGGGCTCGTCGAGCATCGACTCCGGCAGGCAGCCGCCGGATGGGCCTCCGGTCTGCACCGCCTTGAAGGGCCGATCCTTGAGGACGCCCCCACCGATGTCGAAGATGATGTGGCGGAGTGTCGTTCCCATCTCCAGTTCGATCAATCCGGTGTTCTTGACCTTGCCGACCAGGGAGAATGCCTTGGTTCCCTTGGACTTCTCGGTTCCCATGGCTGCGAACCACTCGCCTCCATTTGAGATGATCGCGCCGACGGTCGCCCAGGTCTCGACGTTGTTGAGTACCGTCGGCAGATCGAAGAGGCCCTTGTCGGTGGAGTGGATGTACTTGGCCCGCGGCTCGCCCACCTTTCCGGCAATAGACTGCATCAGGGCCGAAGATTCGCCGCACACGAAAGCGCCGCCTCCGCGGGAGATCCGGATCTCGAAATCAAAACCGGAGCCGAAGATATTCTCCCCCAGCATTCCGAAGGCGTGGGCCTGCTCGATGGCGGTCTGGAGATTTGTGATAGCCAGCGGGTACTCATCCCGGACGTAGATGTAGCCTTCATGGGCTCCGACGGCATAGGCGCCCAGAATCATTCCCTCGATGACGGAATGGGGGTCGCCCTCCATGATCGAGCGGTCTTTGAACGCGCCCGGGTCGCCCTCGTCGCCGTTACAGATGACGAATCGTCGGTCGCCCTCGGCATCGCGACAGGAGCGCCACTTGCGTCCGGTGTTGAAGCCGGCGCCCCCACGTCCCCTGAGCCCCGAGATCTCCACCTGTTCGAGGACCTCTTCCGGGCTCATTTCGAAGAGCGCTTTGGCCAGTCCTTCGTAGGCGCCCCGAGCTACGGCATCAAGGATGTCGGTGGGGTCGATCTCGCCGATGTTCCGCATGGCGATCCGTTTCTGGTTCTTATAAAAGGGAATCTCGGAATACTGTTCGATCTTCTCTCCGTTCGCCGGGTTTTTGTAGAGAAGACGCTGGATGATCTCACCCTTTTCAATTGTCTTTTCAACGACTTCCGGCACGGTGGCGGGCTTGACTTTCGTATAGAGAACGCCGGCCGGAACGAAGGCCACGAGGGGACCGCGTTCGCAGAATCCGTGGCAGCCGGTCGTTTTGATGATGCGCCCGTTGATATTCCGGTCACGGAGTTCCTTCGACAGGCTCTCCGCGACTTCCCGGGATCCGTTTGCGAGGCAGCCGGTGCCGCAGCAGACGAGAATCTCTCCCTCCGAGCCCTCATGCCGGGCGCCCGCCTGCGAGCGCAGCTCTTCGAACTGGGCCATCGACTCAATTGTCATTTTCAGCCTCCCCGAGCCCGAGATACTTCTCAATGCGTGCTGGCTTTGCGGCGCCGTGGTAGCTGTCACCGACGATCATCACCGGTGCCATGGCGCAGGCGCCGACGCAGTTGACGGTCTTGACCGTGAATTTCATGTCATCGGTGGTCTCATCGGGGCCCACCCCGAGTTTGCGCTGCAGCTCTTCAACCAGCTGGCCGGCGCCGCGGATGTGGCAGGCCGTCCCCATGCAGATCTTGATGATGGTTTCGCCCTGGGGTTCGAGCGCAAAAGCCTTGTAAAAGGTCGAGACCGAGAAGACCTTGGCAAGCGGAACCTGGAGGGTGTCGGCAACCCGGACCAGGGCATCTGCCGGGAGAAAGCGATAGGAACGCTGCACGTCCTGCAGAACCTGGATCAGCGAGGCCTCCTCGGCCGGATACTTTGAGAGGATCTCATCCGTCTGGGAGAGATCGACGGCGTGGTGTTCCATGCTCAATCCTCCTTCCCGGCGGCGTGCTGGCGGCCGAGTTCGATGCCCCTGTGAAGAGCCTCGATGTTGACGTCGATGACCGAGGGCTTGGCGGCGAAAGTGTGGCGGACGACGTTTTCGAGTTGCTCGACCGAGACCGCATCGGTCACACCGACGTAGGCGCCCAGTGCCACCATGTTGGCGCCGCGGGGGTTGCCCAGCTCCTGGGCGATATCATTTGCGGGCACGTCGACGACCTCGATGTCGTCGCGTTGAGCGCCTTGACTGATCAGGGAAGTGTTGATGAAAAGGTGCCCCCCCGGCCTGAGATCGGGCTCGAACTTCTCCAGCGAGGGCAGGTTCATCGCGAGAACCGCTCGCGGGCGTTGAATGACGGGGGATCCAACGGGGCGGTCAGAGATGACCACGGTGCAGTTGCAGGTTCCCCCGCGCATCTCGGGACCGTAGGAGGGGAGCCAGGATACTTCCTTTCCTTCCTGCATCCCGGTATAGGCCAGCATTTTCCCGATCAGGAGAATGCCCTGCCCGCCGAAACCGGCCAGAATAATGTCCTTCTGCATCAGTCCCTCCCATCCGGCTGTATCGGGTGCGGCGCGCGATCTCCTCCGTCTGGCGTCTTGAAGACTCCGAGGGGATAGTAGGGGAGCATGTTCTTTTCCAGCCACTTCATGGCCTCGGCCGGAGGCATTCCCCAGTTCGTCGGGCAGGTGGAGAGGAGTTCGACCATGGAGAAGCAACGACCTTCAGCCTGGTAACGGAAGGCCCGGCGAAGCATCTCCTTGGCGTTGACCGCATGAAGCGGTGTGTGGCCCGAGGCGCGGGCGATGAAGGCCGGAGTTTTGAGGGTCGAGATCAGCTCGGCCATCCTGATGGGATAACCGGCCAGCTCAACGTCTCGGCCCATCTGGCAGGTCGTCGCCACCTGTCCCGGCATGGTCGTCGGTGCCATCTGCCCCCCGGTCATGCCGTAGATCGCGTTGTTGATGAAGACGACGGTGACCTTCTCCCCTCGGTTGGCGCAGTGAACGATCTCTGCCATTCCGATTGAGGCGAGGTCGCCGTCGCCCTGGTAGGAAAACACGATGAGGTCGGGGCGTGCTCTCTTGATGCCTGTCGCGACTGCCGGGGCGCGCCCGTGAGCGGCCTCGTGGAAATCACAGTCGAAGTAGTTATATGCCAGAACCGAGCAGCCCACCGGGGCGACACCGACCGTACGTTCACGCAAACCCAGCTCATCCAGGACCTCGGCGACCAGGCGGTGGAAGATGCCGTGCGTGCAGCCTGGACAGTAGTGTGTCGAGACGTCGGAAAGACTCTCGGGACGAATGAAAACCGGTTCAGCCATGGCGAATCTCCTCCGAACGGCCCTCGAGAATCTCGTGAACCTTGTCGATGACTTCTTCGGGGCTGATCAACATTCCACCGAGACGGCAGTGAAAGTGCAGCGGACGACCATCACGAAGGGCGAGGTGGACGTCCTCGATCATCTGCCCCGTGGACAGCTCGGTCACCAGAATGTGTTTTGCACGATCTGCGGCATTCCTGATGGCTTCGTAGGGGAAGGGGAAGAGGGTGATCGGGCGGATCATACCGACGCGGATTCCCTGCTCACCCAGTTCCTCGAGAGCCGTGAGACCGACTCGGGCCACCGTTCCGTAGGCGATAATCAGAACATCCAGCTCGCCCTCTTCGGGTCCGTAGTATGCGAAACGGATTTCCTCGCGTTCCATTTCGTCGTACTTGGCTTTGAGCTTGAAATTGTGCCGTTCCAGTTCCTCCGGATCGAGGAAGAGGGAATTGATGATCGCCTTGGGTCGATCCTTCTTCCATCCCGTCGAAGCCCAGGTCTTGGGTGGGAGTTCCTTGATGGGCCGACGATCCTCACGAAATTCCACCGGTTCCATCATCTGGCCGATCAAACCGTCTCCGACAACCATGACGGGATTGCGGTAATAGTCGGCGAGATCGAAGGCGTCCTGGATGAGATCCGCCGCTTCCTGGATGGACCAGGGCGCCAGGGCAAGAACGCGGAAATCCCCGTGAGCCAGACCCTTCGTTGTCTGGAAATAGTCCGACTGCGAGGGAAGAATGCCTCCCAGTCCGGGCCCGGCCCGCATGATGTTGACGAGCACGACCGGAAGCTCGGCGCCTGCGATATAGGAGATGCCCTCTGCCATCAGCGAGATTCCCGGCGAGGAGGACGATGTCATCACACGTTCCCCGGTGCCCGCAGCTCCGTAGAGCATATTGATCGAGGCCACCTCTGATTCCGCCTGGACGAAGGTGCCGCCGACCTGGGGCAGACGCGAGGAGAGATACTCGGGAATTTCATTCTGAGGCGTGATTGGATAGCCGAAAAACAAATGGCAGCCGGCCTGAACGGCGGCCTCGGCAATCGCCTCACTTCCCTTCATCAGTTTCTTTGCCATTGCATACCCCTCAGTAACTGAAATAGTGGTAGACGGTCCCGTGAGTGTTCATGGTGATTGCCATGTCGGGACAGGTGATACAGCATAGTCTGCAGCCGATACAGCGCATCGGCTCCGCGACCTCTGCATAGAAATAGCCCTTGGCATTCAGTTGGGTTGTCATGCCCAGGATCTGCTGTGGGCAGGCTGTGACACAGAGTTCACACCCCTTACAACGATCCTTCTCGATCACAATCTGCGACACGACGCTCTCCTTTCAGGCCCATGGGGCCTTCTCAGTTCACCAGAAAGAGCGGACCGACGGTCCGTCTCCGAATCTCCATTTCAAAGGGTGGCCTGACGATCCGTCTCAAGCGGAAAGCCGGGCAGGGCAGGCGGCCGTTGAGACCGGATTCAGTTTCCGCGTTGACCGCCGCCGCGACAACCGGAATGCCGAGGCGTTTTCCGGTTTCTATTGCCATCTCGGCGCCTTCGAGCACGATCTCAGGCGTGGTCTCGTCCATCATGTG
>JANTFG010000246.1 GCA_024763555.1 Thermoanaerobaculales bacterium | reverse complement strand
TTCGCCAAGGTAGGGCAGGCGGGCATTCGGCCCCAGCTGCTTCGCAGCCTATGTCGTCCGAGGGACCGGCGTCGGAAAGTGAACTCTCCTCCGACCGGACACCCGAGACGACCAGCCGATCCCTTTCAGGAATGGTCTCGGGTCCAAATGCCCAAAACACAGGACGCACGACGCAAACCACAAAGTTCCTCACCGGGTGGGTGGTGTGCCCCGGGGTCGTCGGTCCTTCTTTCCTCTCACGAAGAGAGAGGGCTGCTTATTGATGCCTTTGTTGGAGGAGAACTCGTTCTTTGACAGTGAAGCTTCGATCAGCATCGACTGCGAAGCAGGCCCAGGACCGACGATCCGCCCTCTGCGTCCTTGGCGATCTTCGCGAGAGATTGCCTTTTGCTCTCCTGCCTTTGTGTTCTCGGCCGGGCGGGGGCCTTTGCGTCCTTGGCGTACTTTGCGTGAAGATGTCTTCTGACTTTGGATGGGTGGGCGGCTCTGCGTCCTCCACGTTCTCTGCGTGAGAATGTATTCATGTCCCTGGGAGCGCGGGCAGGGTCGATCAACGGGCCTGGAACGGGAGCAGCGCACCGATGCAGGAGCCGGAACCGGGGGGCGGTGACCGAACATATGCGATCGTGGAATGTTCAGACCACTGCGAGTGCGACTCCGCCGGCTCAGCCTCCGGGCGTGAGACCCGGCTCCGGAATCGGTTCCGGCTCGCAGCTCCGGCTGCTGCCTCGGCCCGGGATGACCAGAGCCGACGCGATACCTCGTCGCCGATCTCCCGCACTGTTCCCTGCTCCCCGGCTCCTCGCATATTGATTCCTTCTGATATCCGGGCTAGAGTGGTTGGGCCGGGAGGTCGAGTACGATGAAATTGCGACATATATTCTTTGTTTTCGCCCTGACTTCGCTGCTTCTCAGCATGGGATGTTCCTCGACGAATAAATCCATGGAGTTGCCGCCTCGACAAGCACCGAAAGCCACGCCGACCCCGGCGCCGTCGACGCCGATTGAGGTCGTCCCCTCAACACCGAGTCAGACTGTCGTCTCCGAAGAGAAGGTCCAGGAGGAAATCCCTTCGGATCTTGCCGCTCTGAACGCCAAAGGCTATCTCCAGGACGTCTTCTTCGACACCGACAGCTATAACCTGTCCGCCGAAGCCCGCGATATGCTGGCGGCCAATGCCACCTGGCTCCGAAGCTACCCGAGCATCAACATCCGGATCGAAGGGCACTGCGACGAGAGAAATACCCGGGAGTACAACATCGCCCTTGGAAGCCGCAGGGCCAACGCCGTCCGTGATTACCTGGTCTTTCTGGGCGTCTCACCGGAACGCATCCAGACGATCAGCTATGGAGAAGAACGACCCTTCGCGACGGGCCACGATGAGTCCGCCTGGAAACTCAACCGCCGCGCGCACTTCCTGATTACGGCACGCTGAGAGGTTTGAAAATGAAAAGATCCCTTCTCATCATTTCTTCACTGCTTCTGACGATGGCCTGCACCTCGGGTGAGGATATGGCCCTCCTTCATCGTGAGATCACGGATGTCCAGCGCAGCGTCCAGCAACTCGACCGGAACTCGGCCGGGCAGCAGGATCTGGAAAAAATCGACCAGCACATGCAGCAGTTGAGTCAGCAGGCCACACGATCCAACGCTGATCTCAGCATCAAGGTCGAGAGCCTCCAGGAGAGGATTGAGGCTCTTCAATCCAGCCTCGAACTCCTCAACCGTCGACTGCAGAGCGTAACCCAGGAGCTGGCGGCGGCCAGGGCGAACACACTTGCCGTCATTCCGCCGGTCCGGACGGGAGAGACGGTCGCTCCGGAAGGCGATACAACAGCGGCGGAAGGCAGCGAAAAGGAAGCAGCACCGGCAGCTGAAGCCGCCGGGAAAGAGAATGCGACCTCGACTCCCACGGCTTCCAGGAGTGAAACTCCCCCGGATCAGCTCTACAAGACGGCCTACTCAGACTATATGCAGGCCAACTACCAACTGGCGATCCAGGGATTTGAGGAGTATCTCCAGCGTTTTCCCAAGACGGACCTCGCAGACAACGCCCTCTTCTGGATCGGCGAATGCCATGCCGCGCTGAAGGAAACAGACAAGGCTCTGGAAGCCTATTCGAAGGTCCTGGAGGATTATCCGGATTCCGATAAGGCGCCGGCCGCCCAGTTGAAGAAGGGCATCCTCTACCTCGAAAAGGGTGACCAGAGCCAGGGCGTGCTCAATCTGCAGTACGTCGTCTACGAACACCCCGGAAGCGAAGAAGCCGACCTCGCACGGGAGAAACTGCGCTCGCTGGGCCTCAATATCCGCTGAGGACCCTCAGGATCCGCGGCAGGACCGTGACGAGAGATCGAAGAGCGGAGACCGCAACGGAATCGAGAGCAGCTTCAGAGACAGGAGACAGATCGCCGAATCGGAGGAAGGCCTCGAGGGACGCACTGCCGACCTCATCTCCGATCCAGGAGAAGGCCCTTCAACCAGAGGACCCCATTGTCAGGCGAGGCTCAGGGCACACTGAAGACCATGGAAGCGTAGGAGACCTTGTGGGTGATCTCATCCATCAGGGCGATCACGACCCGCTGACTCCCCTTGTTCATCAGCAGTGATGCCCCATATTTCCAGACCCCCGGCATATTCTGTCCCGCCTTCAGCCGGATCTCGTGATGCTGACGCTGAAGATCGGACTGGCGCCCGTCGAGATCCCGCGCTCCGATGAAGATCTCGACCCTGCCGATCATGTCTTCGCCTGTCTGAATCATCGTGATCTGTTCAAGCGGAAGCTCGAGTTCGATCGGCACGGTCCAGTGTTTGCCGGCCGAAGGCGCAGCCTCTCCATGAGCTAAGGCCAGCCGCATCGGATTATCATCGATGTCCAGGAGCAGGGCGGCTGAAACCCGGTCCTGGATTTTGCTCTCCAGGCTCCGGGCCACGAAACGTCTGCGATAGCGGATGTCAAGATCCTTGCGCCCCGGAATGGACACATCGATCCGATGGACCGAGTCTTTCGCTTCGAGCCGGGCTTCGAAACCCAGGGAATAATAGGCATAGAAATCGTCCCGAATCCTGCTCAGCCCCTTGCTGACGTCATTGGCGTTGATCACCGCGATGCCGCCGGTCCGCTCCGCCATGTAGCGCATCGGCCCCTGGAAGTTACTCTCCCCCACCCGCGAGGCCGTCGGATCACCGGCATAGGAAGACTCGGCGCCGCCTCCCAGGTTCACATTAAGCCCCTCGGCATCGACGGTATAGAAGTTGATCTCCTGGCTGGTCGCCCGAGAGGTCAAGGCCTGAAACTGCGCCTGTCGGTCGAAGCGTGCCCGGCTCGAAAGAATTGTATTGTCGTGATAAAGCGTGGCATATTCGTGCATCAAACCCAGTCCCGGCGTCATCGGCAGCCCGTTGGACACGTAGAGGATGGACTTTCTGCCATCGAGGCCGGCAAGTGTGTCCACGATCTGTCTCAAAGCCATCAGGGAGAAATCCAAATCGTTTGCCTCTTCCCGCGCCGCTGCGAGAATCCTCTGATAGACGCCCTGCTTCCTGCCGCCGGCTGTATCCCTGTCGTTCTCCCGACCGTAGCCCTGGTTCTTGGAATCCCTCATATCCTGAATGATCTCCAGGCGCGTCCTCCTGCGTTCCTGCCAGCCACCCGAGTAGGTGCCGATGCTGCGAAGCGCTGCATTCACCTGCCGGGCATCCGATGTGAAGTCCTGGATGACCTTGAGCCCGGCCTGGTTGGTGACGACCATCATCTGCATCGGCTCATGGAGACTCTCGGTGACGAACTCCCGGACCCGTCTCAGGACACGCGTCCGATCGATTGGATCCAGGTTCTCGTTGTCGATATAGATCACAACCCAGATCGGCCTGAGTTCCACCTCCTGAGCAGCTTTGCTCTCTGCAACATGGGTCGGAACGGCGGCTGCCCGGGCCTGCAGCCTGGTTTCGATGAGATCCTCGGTCACCACCGCGAAGTTGCTGATCTCCTGGCGGATTCCATCTCGACTGAGAAGGAAGTCTTCCGCCTTGAGTCCCGTGACCGGATTCCCCTTGTGATCACGAACGAAGACATCGACGTTGACCACGTTGACATCGACACTGCCGCCGAAGCCGGTCCCGGGCTTCGGCGTCGCCCGGGTCTTCTCCCCTGCCGAGGGCGGCACCGCGAAGAGCAGGCAGAGCAACAGGACAGCGGAGCAGGAAAAGCAGCGGGGAAGGGAAAAGCGTTTCATGGGCATAGTGTAGCGGATCAGCCGGCCGTCAGGGATCCGGGAGAGGATCAGGCCCGGCGAGAGCTGAGGAAGAACAGCAAGGGAAGAATGAGCAGGAGATAGGCCAGACCTAGAAGCTGGTTCAGGCTGAGACCGGCAAAGAGTGGAACAAGATCGCCGCGAAGACCGTCGAGCACCAGCCGCTTCAGGGCATAGCCTGCGAGAAAGACCCATACCAGGCGACCTCGGCTTCGGGCGGCCCATGATGATTCGTAGCGCCGGCGGGACAGGAGCATGAACAGCATTGCAAAAAGCAGGAAATCCGCCGTCGCGGACATCAGCTGGGTCGGATAGCGGGAACAGCTGTTTCCATGGATATCAGGCAGCATGAAGGCCAGGCGCCCTGCTGCCGGCCTCCCGTAACAGCAGCCTGCCATGGCACAGCCGATTCTTCCGATTCCAAGCCATAAGGGGGTGATGACCGCACCTCGATCAAAGAGAACTCCGGGTTCCAGAGAAAGAAAGCGAGCCGCGATCAGCGTCCCCGGCCCAAGCCCAAAGAGACATCCGATACTGGAGAGTCCCCCCCACCCTGAATTCCGGAAAACAAGCGCCGAAATCAAACCCGGCGTCAGCGCACCGACAAGACCGGTGCAGAACAGAATCGGAAAGATCTTTCGTATTTTCCCGGCGGGAATACCTTCGAGCACCAGCAGATGAAAGAAGAGCATCCCGGCCACCAGCGTGCCGAAGACATGAAGCACTCCATAGCTGCTGAGATGCAGCCTTCCGATCTCAATGAAAGGACACACAGGCTCTCCTGGAAAGCGGCGCCGGAGCAACCCGGCGCAACTCCGCTTATCGAATCATCGACATCGTCGTGGGATCGTTGGTCGTATTGTCGACCACGGAACCATAGCCGCTGATTCCCGACCCCGAGATGATCTCTACGATGGCGTAGCCGGCCTCCATATCCGACAGCCCGGCCTTCTTCAGGAAGGGTTGATTCTCCTGTTTCCACTGGCCCGGATCCAGGCTGACATCGTAGCTCGTCACTTCAGTTCCACCCGCATCAAAGAGATGAACCCGAACATCGGCGTGGCTCTCACCGGTGTTGGTCACCGCAATATTGGTCCGATAGGCCGCGTTCTCCGTGAGCTGTGGAATCGTGGCGGTCTGACCGGCATTCAGGCTCCCGCTCTGCGCCGTCGACGCCAGACTCTGCCCCAGGGTTCCCGAGGGATAACACTGCGCCGAGGAACCGACCTGGGAGTAGGTGCG
>JANTFG010000245.1 GCA_024763555.1 Thermoanaerobaculales bacterium | reverse complement strand
CCGAAGGCGGAGGCACCGAGTCCCGAGCCAAGGGCCCCGCCGGTCTTGAGGAAATTCCCGGAATCCGGCGGAGGGCTCATGCGCTGAGTTGAGCCTTCAATTCGTGGCGCGCCCGCTGCAGGAGGCGCCGGACCGCAGGCTCGGAAAGCCCGAAAGGCTCCACGGTCTCAAGTTCCGTATAAGCAGGGAAATAAGGGATCTTCGTGTCCTTTCTTCCATCCAGTCAATCCTACCACGATCAAGCTTCTCCGAAGGGCAAAGTCGGTTGACTCGAACTCCTGCAGGGCGACCGAAGACGTCGATCAGACACCTGAGCTCCTCGGTACGAAAGAATGAAACTCGCCGCTGTACACCGGACGGAACGGATTCTCACGGCCCTACGGGCTATTCAAATAACATCGGGGCATCGCTTTCCCGCGACAAGCCGAACTCGTCCAGTTTCCCGGCTCTGATCAGAATACGAACGCGGCGTCCCACTCCCGCCCCGCATCTCTCCGCTCAGCTTCTCTGTCTTGCCTCTCGCCTGCCGATCCTCCCGCCGAGTCTCTTGAAGACTCGCCCCAGCCCGGCGAAGAAATCTTCGGACAGGGAGGCTGTCGCAGGAAGGAGAATCGCGGTCAGCACCGTCGAAACCGCGAGCCCACCCATGACCACCAGGGCCATCGAGTAGTAGTAGAAGCCCGCCAGAGCCGGACGCTGGATAACGATGGGCACCAGGCCCACCAGGGTCGTGATGGCCGTCATCAGGATCGGGCGCAGCCTCTCCCGTCCTCCGCGCATCATGGCTTCACTTCGGGGCATTCCCCGCCTCCGGTAGGTGTTGATGTGCTCCAGCATGACGATCCCGTTATTGACCACGACTCCAATCAGGAGCAGCAGCCCGATGGCCGCCGGCTGATCAAAATCCGTTCCCGTCATCCAGAGGGTCCAGAAGGCGCCGGCCAGAGCAAAGGGCAAAGACACCATCAGTCCGATCGCCTGGCGAAGGCTCTCAAAGAGTCCCGCCATCACGGCAAAAACCAGCAGCAGCGCCAGCAGCAGGTTCACCAGGAAATCTCTCGACTGTTCCTTCCGCCGCTGGATCCAGTCGGACATCGTCCAGCTGTATCCGACGGGGAAGTCCATCGAATCCATGGTCTTTTTGACCAGGGGAAGGAAATCCCCGACCGTCCCCTCCTCGTAACGGGCGCCCACCCAGACGTTGGTCCGGCGGTTTTCCCGTCGGATCCTGTCGGGGCCGGGCGCGATTCGGAAATCCGCCAGGGAAGCCAGGGGGATTTTCTCGCCGCCCGAAGCCTGAATTGGAAGATTCCTCAGCTGGGACAGATCGGCCTCTTCCTGCTCGTCCAGCGTCAGGCGCATTTCCCGCTCGCCTTCAGGCGTCCTGAAACGCTGAAGACGTCTTCCCCGAAAACTCAGGGAGATCAGCTCGGCGGGCTCATTGAGCGGCACCGTGTAGCGCGAAGCCAGTTCCCGATCGAGGTTGACGGAGAGTTCCATTCCCCCCTTTTCCGTCGAAGTCCAGGCGTCGACCAGGCCCGGAATACCGCTGATCCTGAGCTTGGCCTCTTCGGCCAGCCGGGACAGCACTCCCGTATCCTCGCCGACGATCTGGAATGCGATCCGCTTACCTCCACCCCGCCGCCAGCCCATCGCCGACTGATCCTGAACCTCGACCTTGACACCGGGGATCTCCGGAAGCAGTTTTCTCAGCTTCCTTCGCGCTTTCGCCATGGCCTCGTCAGTGGCCTTGCCCTTCTCCATGTAGATCCGGGTCAGGCTGAATCGGTCCGACCAGAAGCTGTAGATATGCTCGGCGCCGAGTTCCTCGCGATGCGGCATCAGGGCCTCTTCCACCTTGTCGATGATCTTCTCCTTCCGGTCCAGGCTGAGGGATTCGGAAAACTCGTAGCGAGCCTGGATGAAGACCTCGCTCTGATTGGCCTCGAAATTCCGATCGATATGCTGATAGGGGTAGATCGCCGAGACGATGACCCCGATTCCGACCAGTACCGAGATCCAGCGCCTTTTGAGCACGAAGGCCAGCACCCGCTGGTATCGTTCTTCCAATGCCAGCATCAGCGGCGCTCGCCGCGGCGGCCTGAATCGGATGAAATGGGCGGCCGCCAGAGGAATAAGGGTCTGTGAGATGAAGAGCGAGGCAATCAGGGTCAGGCAAACGGTCAGAGCCAGTTCTCTGAGATAGATATTCATTTCGTTGGGCTTATTAAAGATCATCGGCAGGAAAACGATGATCGAGGTCAGGGTCGCGGCAATGACCGCAAGGGAAACCTCGCGGGATCCGATCCCGGCCGCCTCGCTTCGCTTCATCCCCGTCTGCTGGTGACGATAGATATTCTCCATAACGACGACGGCATTGTCGACCAGCATCCCGATTCCAACGATCAGGCCCAGCAGGGTCAGGGTGTTCATCGTCTTCCCCATCGCCCAGATCGATCCGCAGGCGACAATCAGAGAGAAGGGAATGCAGGCGACGACGATCAGGGTCATGCTGAAGCGCCTCAGAAAAGCATAGAGAACCAGACCGGCCAGGAGCGCCCCGAAAAGCCCTGTAAACATCAGATCGCGGAGAGTCTTTCGGATCTCCTCTCCCTGGTTGAACCAGATCAGAAAGTCAACCCCCTCAAGCTCCTGATCGGCCCCCATTGCATCCACCCGCCGCTGCACCTCGTCGCAGATCTCAACGGCGTTGGCATCGGCCTCAGCCGTCACACTGACGCCCACGGCAAAATGTCCGTCGAGATGCCGTCCATACTCGAGGGGAGGCTCCCGGTAGACGACATCGGCGACATCACCCAGTCTGAGCCCGTCGCCGCGCAGCGGGAGATTTGCGATTTCCTCGACGCTGGAGAAGCTGCCCATGCTCCTCAGGGAGATTCTTCTTCCCTTGGACCGGATCACGCCCAGACTGAGATCAAAATTGGAGCCGCGGAGAATCCGGACCAGCTCCCGCAGATCGATACCTGCCGCTTGAAGAGCCTCCAGTTTCAGGTTGATCCTGACCTCTCGAGGATTGACCCCATCCAGGCGCACGCCGGCCACCCCGTCGATCCGCTCCAGGGGCCGGACGATCTTCCGCTCGAGTAGATCAAAGCTCTCGGAGAGATCCCGTCTGGAGGAAAGGCGCCCCTCGAGCACCGGCTGATCCTCGTCCCGGGAATCCCAGCTTCCACTGATCGTGATATCCCCGATCGTATCCGGGAGATCCGGGCGGATCCGATCGACCCGCTCCATAATTTCGGCCCGGGCCAGGCTCATCTCGTGACCCCATTCAAACTCGAGGTTGATCCGTCCCTGGTCCGTATCGCAATGGGAGCGGATCGACCGCAGGCCCTTGACGGAAGCCAGCGTCTCCTCGATGGGTCGGACGATGAGTGCCTCCGTCTGTTCCGGCGTTGAATTCGGAAAGGGAATGTGAACGAAGAGAATTGGACGATTGACCTCCGGGAGAAAACCCAGGGGAAGCTTCGTCAGTGCGACGGAACCCAGGACGATCAGGGAAATGATCACGCAGAGGGTCGTTACCGGGCGACGGATGGCCAACTCGGGAAGGGTCACGAAAGCTCCTCCTCCGCGCCCTCCGGAGTGAGGGCCCTGACCTGAGAGGGAACGAGCAGGTAGAGCGCTGGAATCACCACCAGGGTCAGAAGGGTACTGACGATGAGGCCGAAGGAAACCGTGACGGCCAGGGGCGCCCGCAGTTCCGCCCCTTCTCCGACGGACAGGGCCATCGGCAGCAGGCCAAGTACCGTTGTCAGGGTCGTCATCATGATGGGCCGCAGGCGCAGCCTCGCACCGCGCCGAACGGCCTCCATCTTCTCGAGGCCCGAGCGCCTGAGCTGGTTGACCGTGTCGATCAGCACAATTGCGTTATTGACGACGATGCCGACCAGCATCACGACGCCAATGAAGACGATGATACTGACGGGCGTATGTGTCAGGAGCAGGCCGGCCACGACCCCGACTAAGGCCAGCGGCACACTGATCAGAACAATCAGCGGGTGAATGAAACTCTCGAAGGTCGAGGCCATCACCAGGTAAACCAGGAAGACGGCAAGGATCAGAGCAAAACGCAGACTGGAGAAGGAGAGTTCCATCTCCTCGATCTGGCCGCCCAGTTCCGCTGTCACGCCCGGTGGAGGGGGATTCTCACGCAGCACACGCCGAAGATCCTCGACGACGGCCCCCAGCGAGCGACCCTCGAGATCCGCACTGAGTACCGCCGCCCTCTGCTGCTGGATCCGATGAATTTCCGCCGGGCCCCGGTCCTGACGAATCGCGGCGACGGTCAGCAGCCGAAGAGGCCGCCCGTCGGCGCCCTGGATGATGAGATTCCGGATGTCATTGAGGCTCTGTCTCTCCTCTTCCTCGTTCCTGACCCGGATATCGATCTGGCGATCCTCCTCCCTGAAGCGCGTTGGAACCGTACCCAGCACCCGCGTTCTCAGGGTCTCGGCCACCGTCCTCATGTCCAGCCCGAGGGATGCCAGGCGGGAACGATCGAAGATGACCCGGTATTCCGGATTTCCCTCCTCGAAGGAAGTCCGGAGATCGACCAGCCCCCGAATCTTCGTCAGTTCCGGAACCAGCCTGCGCCCGAAACTGTCGAGTGTCTGGAGATCCTCACTGAAAATCAGAATCTCGATCGGGGTCTTGAGGCTGAAATAGGTCGGTTTACCGAAGGTGGTCTCGAGTTCCGGGATCAGAGCCGCCTTCGCCCGGAGTTTCTCAGCCACCAGCTCCTCGGCCCGCGGATCCTTCCGGTCGGCCAGGACGACATTGATCTGTCCGTAGTGTTCAGCCTTCGTGTTCATCGAGTTCCCACCCGAAACAAGGCGACTTCCGGCCGCCGTGTAGGAAAGTGCCACCCGCTCATCATCAGCCAGCTTCTCACCCAGCGTCTGCAACACCCGGTCCGTCTCTGATACCGCCGTTCCCTCTGGCATCTTTGCCTCGATGTAGAACTCGCCCTCCGAGATATCCGGGATCAACTCCGTCTCCAGGGATCGGATTCCGACCACTGCCAGAGCAAAAGCCACGGTCGCCAGAAGAATCGTCGCCCAGGGCCTTTCAAGAGCAATCTGAAGCAATCTCCCGTAGGTTCGGCCGAAAAGACCCATCCCGGCAGGCGCCGCCCCACTTTCCTTTTGCGCCTCAATCTCCTTCGACTTTCCTCCGCCGAGCGCCGAAGCCATCGGGATCAGGGTCAGGGCCACGAGAAGAGACGCGCTCAGTGCAAGAGAAACCGTCCAGGCCATGTCGCCGAAGAGCTGACCGGCGATCCCCTCGACAAAGATGATCGGCAGGAAAACTGCCACGGTGGTCAGGGTTGAGGCCGTCACGGCCCCTGCAACCTCGGAGGCGCCGTCAACCGCGGCCCGCACGAGCCCCAGTCCTTCCTCCCGCTTCCGGTGTATCGACTCCAACACCACGATCGCATTGTCGACCAGCATTCCGATCCCCAGCGTCAGGCCGCCCAGGCTCATGATGTTGAGCGAGAGAT
>JANTFG010000244.1 GCA_024763555.1 Thermoanaerobaculales bacterium | reverse complement strand
CAACCTTGAGTCTCCCGGCGGGTGGGGGAATCTCTTGAAAAGTGTATTCACCTGAGGGTTCTCCCCTCAGGTGAAATACCGTAAATAGTTGATTAAAGGTCGCTTAGAGATCTTTCGATCTCCCCGTATTGCATCGGTTCTGTCCTGAGATCGAGGAATGTCCTTCTGAAAAGAGGTAAAGAGTTGAAAAATTCAACGCTGCAACGTAGAGAATTTCAACGGAATTGTGTGATCTGGGAGGGCAGGAAGGGACGGCAGACCGGGACCGGATCGGCAATCGGCGGCCGCAGCAACGACCTAGAAAGCGACACAGGCGAGAACAAAAGACGTATAGGACCTATAAGTCCTATTATTCTCAGGACACCCACGCCCATCCGGATTTCGCATTCCGCTCCGGCCACGGCCACGGCCTCAACGCAGCCCCCTGCAGAGATGCTCAACGCCCGCGGTGCATCGCCTCCAGGATGTCGACCATCTTTCTGTCTGCTCGGATCCTGTTGACCTGGTTGATCTGGACAAGGGTCGTCGGACTCGTGATATTGATCTCCGTCAGGTACTCTCCGATGAAATCAAGGCCGAGAAGATGGAGTCCCAGAGGATTGAGTTCGGCGGCCACCTCCCGGCAGCAGCGCAGCTGGCGTGGACTGGGTTCTAGGCGTGCGGCGCGGGCGCCCTGGTGGAGATTGGCCAGGCGGGATCCCTCGGCAGGGACCCGGAGGACTGAGCCGAGAACATGGTCCTCCAGAGTGAGGATGCGCAGGTCGCCGGAGCGCTCGATCTCCGGAATATAAGGCTGGACGATGACTTCGGGCGCCCAGAGTTCCCAGAAACTGCGAATCTGCTCCTCGGGAGCATCGTGAGGCAGGAAGGTGATTCCGATCCCACAGTAGGTGTTCATCGGCTTGCAGACGGCCTCGACCACCTGGGAGCGAATGGCGTGGATGAGCTGCTCCAGTGTGGTGCAGATTGTCGTAGGCGCTGCGAATTCAGGGAAACGCATGGCGATCGTGTGCTCGCTGAGTTCGTAGCTTCGGGGCGGTTCGTTGATCTGAAGCACCTCCAGGCCGGCGAATTTGGAATGATGGGCCCGGAAGAGATCGTCGACGGGAGGATCCTTGCGGTGGAGGATGACATCATAGTTTCCTGCGGCGGCGGTCCGGAGGGGTCCGAGTTCCCAGAAATTCAATTGACTGTTGTCCGCCGAGAGAATCGATCGAACCGGCAGGGAATTGAGATAGCTCTCCCGGTCGAGAGTGTGATCATGGGAGAGCAGGTCGAGATAGTCGACCTCGAAACCGCGGTGAAGGAGTTCCATGCTGAGGAAAACACCGAGGTCGAAGACGGGGTTGAGCGCCTCGATTGGGTCGGCGACGATCAGGTAGCGACTCATCAGGCCGAGAGCCTCTCTCTCAGCTCGCCGGATTCATCGAGTTGTCGGAGTTCGGAGTAGCCGCCGATGAATTCCTCATCGATGAAGATCATGGGTACGGTCCGCCATCCGCCGTTCTCCCGGCTCAGACCTTGCCTGAGTTCGGGGTCGTGATCGACGGAAATCTCTTCCCACTGGAGATTCCGGGCTGAGAGAAGACGCTTAGCGGCGATGCAGAAGGGGCAGATCGCGGTGGTGATAATTTTGATGGACATTCGATCCTCCTGAATGGCGCGGATCATGATCGCGCTCGCTGACTCTATTCAACAGCGGCGGATCAGGTTACAATTCCCGCCTATGGCACGAGAATACCAGCAACTCCGAGTCCTTCTTATTCAGATCCGGGATCACCGGGCTTCGATGCTCCAGGAACGGCAGTGTTTCATCGATCGGTGCCGTCTCCCGGAAGAAGCCTTTCGATATATCAACCTCGTTGATGAACCCAGGCTCCGCTATTCCGATCTCCGGGATGCCGATGCGGTGATTATCGGGGGCTCGGGTTCCTTCTCGGTGACCTCCGAACACTCCTTTACGCCCTGGCTGAGAGATGTTGTTCTCGAGATCTTCGAGAGGCGCCGTCCCCTTTTCGGTTCCTGCTGGGGTCACCAGTTTATGGCGCTTTCCGGAGGAGGCGAGGTCAAGACCGATAAGGAGAGAGCTGAAATCGGCTCCTTCGAGATCAGGCTCAATGAGCAGGGGATGGCAGAGCCGCTCTTTGAGGGCTTCCCACCGATTTTCATGGCTCAGCTGGGCCACAACGACCGGGTGACGCGTCTCGGGGAGGGCTGGGTCGAGCTGGCATCCTCCGAGCGCTGTGCCAACCAGGTCATTCGCCTGAAAGATACGCCGATTTTTTCTACCCAGTTCCATCCGGAGCTGGATGAAAGCACGCTCCGGGATCGTCTGGCGGTCTATGTCCAGGAATATCTCCCAGAGCCGGAATCCCGGGAGCGCCTGCTTTCGAGCCTCCAGCCTTCGCCGGAAGCGGAGCAGGTTCTGGAGCGCTTTCTTCGGATCTACGTGCTTGGAGCCTGAGGCCTGAGCGGAAGAAGTATTCCGATGCAGGAGCCGGAGCGGAGGACCGGGACCGGAGCCGCCGAGCCGGAGCCGGGACGGCCGTGGGTTTCTGAGCGGAATGCGTGGGCCGGGAACAACCCTGCTATCCCGAGCCGGAGTAGGGATGTCGTGGCAGAAATGGATGAGGTCGTGGGATGTCCCGACCATGTCGAGTTCGGCTCTGCCCAGCGAGCCTCGCCTTTCGGGCGTCAGACCCGGCTCCGAAATCCGTTCCGGTTCGCGGCTTTTGCTCCTGCTCCTGCAGAATACACTGGACCGCTTCGCCTCAATAGAACCCACATCGCAAATACCTCTTCGAGCAATGCTGGATCTCGGTTCGCGCCTGGGTTATGCTTCCGCGATGAGGAGGCGATCGGGAATCAATTCCTGTTGCCTTCGGGAGGATCGGTGAGATGATCAAGGCGACTGAAAGATGGATTGCACGCGGTTGGGACTTCGGTGCCCGTCCGATCAGTTTGATGGTGGCGGCTATTGCTCTCACGCTGCTTCTGCCGACGGTCCTTCAGGCTGCGGCGCCGCCCGATTTCCGACTCAAGGATCTCGACGGAAAGTGGTTCAGCCTCAATGACCATCTGGGCTCCGAGGTGATCTATGTCGATTTCTGGGCGACCTGGTGCGTTCCCTGTAGGCGGGAGTTGCCCCATCTCGAGAAGATCTTCAGGGAATTCAGGAAAGAGGGCTTTACAGTCATCTCCATCAATACCGATCCCCCGGCTTCGAGGAGTCGGATCAAACCCTTTGTCCGTCGCTACCATTTGAGTTTTCCCACCCTGCTGGATCCGGACAACAGGGTCCTGGATCAGCTCAACCCGACCCGGGAACTGCCCTATGGTGTGCTGATCGACCGTGAGGGCAATATCGTCCGCGTTTATTCAGGCTACCGCTCCGGCGACGAGAAAGAACTTCGATCGGAAATTCTCCGACTGCTGAAACAGCCGAAGCCTGAGGGTGCTCAGGGTGCGGATTCCTGAGATGGGGGAGAGGCTCCGATATTCCGGATTCACCGGGCGCATTCTCCTCGTAGTTTGGATGTTGCTGATTCTGCTGCCGGCCGGACTGATCCGGGCGGAGGAGACGGGCGGAGAGAAGAAGTTCCAGATCTTCGGCCAGTCCTCAACCTACTGGGAAGACACGGATGGGGAGAACTCCGAAGACGACTACACGAAATTCAAGCAGCTCCTGGCCTTCAACCTCAGATGGTCGAAATTCACCCTCGGGGTGCAGGCCGAGTACCTGGACTATTCCGACCGGGAGCTGGCCAATCCCCTGGACCTTGATCGGCTTCATGACAATCTCGAAGCCCGAAAGTACTTTCTGGATTATTCCAGCGATCTGCTTTCGGCCCGGCTGGGAACCTTTTTTGCCTCCTTTGGTCGGGGGATGACGCTCTATGTGCAGAAGAACGAGAGCCTGGGGCTGGATGAGCCGATTCACGGAGCGATGGGGACCCTGCGACTCAAGCATTTCGACATTACGGCCCTCGGCGGCGATGTCACCGAGCCCATCCTTCAGAACCAGTACGACAGGACTTTTTCCGACACGGTTCGGGGTGGACGGATCCTGGCCCGTCTTCCCCGTGACCTCTATCTCGGGGCCTCGTGGGTGGATTCGAGCCTGGCTCGGTTCTACCCGAAGGGAAATGATGAGGTCCATCTCTGGTCGATCGAGGGCGGAGGCGCCTCCATCGCGGGCTTTCTCGATCTCCATGCCGAGTGGGCGGAGATCGACCGGGATGGGGCATACGGCTCGAAGACGGGATGGGGAAAGTATGTTTCGGCGACGGGATATTTCGGTCCCCTCAGCCTCCTGCTGGAGTACAAGGACTACTGGAATTTCGAGTACCGCTACAATCTGCCGCCCAGTGCCGGAAGCGAGGTGGAATCCTATACCCACGACGATGTCCGCGGTCCGCGGCTTCTGATGACGGCTGATGTCGCCTCACTCGGCGCCATCCTCACGGGAAGCTACGCCGAGTTTGACTCCCACGAGAGGGAGACTTCGGCCGGCGGCAGAGATGGAGATCACCAGAGGGAGTGGTATCTCAGGCTGGAAGAGAGTCTCGGACCGGTCTATCTCGAGACGGGGCATTTCAAACGCCGCTGGACGGATCGGAAGATCCGCCAGGAACATACGAACGCGGATCTTCACCTGACGGTGGGTCAGAGGAATGAGCTGATCGCGGGCTACGACAAGAGGATCGAAGCGGCATCCTATTTTTCCCTTGCGACGAGCCGGAGCTATCTGGCCTGGGCGCTCTCGCCCCACGGTACGCTTTCTCTGCGTTATGCCTGGGAAGACCGGAGTCAGGTCGCCAGTGAGAACTTCTGGGCGGCCGAACTCGAGTACCTGCCGACCGCAGCGGTGGTACTCAATGTCTTTTTCGGTGAGGATCCCGGCGGCCTGGTCTGCGCCGGCGGACAGTGTCGCGAGGAGCCTCGCTTTAAGGGTCTGAGGACGAGTTTGACCTGGAGGTTTTAGAAGATGAAAATCATGAGTCATCAGCAGGCGGTATCCTGGACGATGTGGGCGATCTCGCTCCTGATTCTGGTGGGTGCTCTACCGGCCGCGACGGCCTCCGAGCGGGTCGTTTTAGGAGAGTACTTCACGAACCAGTATTGAATAGACTGTGCAACCACGGGTCCCGTGGTTTCAGACCTCATCGATCAGCACCCCGAGCGTTTCGCGCTCCTCAGCTATCATGTCAATGACAGCTACGAGATTCCCTGGGGTCTCGATCGTCTCAACAACTTCTATTCCCTGAATTACGCGACGCCGACCCTGATGTATGACGGCATTCAGAACTGTGGAATGTCGGACTATGCCCTCTGCCTCGATCAGCGTCTTGCGGAAGCCTCGGATATGACGATTGCCCTGACGGCCCGCCAGGACGGCGCTTCCAAATGGACGATCATCGCGGATATCTGCCGCGAGGGGAGCGGTGGATCCAGGAACATGCGCCTCTATACCGCCGAGGCCCTCAACGACTATCCCAATCCGCCGGAGCACTCCAGGAATGTGCTGATGCAG
>JANTFG010000243.1 GCA_024763555.1 Thermoanaerobaculales bacterium | reverse complement strand
GTTTCCGGCATTTCTTGTCGAAAACAACTTCAAGAGAACACGTGATTTAAGCCCGGGATTGCGGTGGGGCAACGATGACATGCATCAGCGATGCTGTTCGCCGGTCCTCGAGAGATTTGTCAGGGTTGACCCGGTAGCAGGGGAGTCGGGGTCGAGTCAAAGCACCGACCGTTATTCCTATGTGTTGAATAATCCAGTGAGGTTGGTGGATTCTGATGGGAGGATGGACAGTTTTCATCGAGTTTTTTCGGATATGAAGACGAGAAAGGCTTTACAGGGAATTTCAACGCCTCAACAAATGGCGCAGTTCGATCAGGCCATACAGAAAGGCCGACAGTCCCAGAGCGCCTCACTGCTGTGGAATCGCGGTGAGTTGATGGTTGGGAGTTGGTGATGGTCAGGTTTGAGTCAGACCCCGAAGAACGACTAGTTGTCACCTTTCCGATGGTGGACAAGATCGCAATTACCGTACTTTGTGTGCTTTATCCATTATCATACGTCGTGTATAGAGCCATGTCCGGAATTTCATTGCGGGGCATCGTCGGTTCAATCATCTTTCTGCTTATTTCTCTGTTTTTTTCTACTGTCATTCTCAGAACAAGAGTAGTTGTCAGGCGCAAAGGGATTATCGAGACCTTCTTCATTACCAAGGGGATTGAATTGCCAACTGACGATCTGAACATCATCAGGCGGGGTCCAATTGTGTGTCTGATCGCGAATGATCCCTCATTCGAGTACAGATTTCCAAAGGGCCTCGCCCATGGCGATAAACTGGAGAAGGCCCTGGATCTCTTTTTCAATGGTGATCCGGAGGATGCCCCCATAAAAAGGTAGGTTTTTTCAAGATTCAAGTCCACAGCTGTCAACCCAAGTAACGAAAGCCCTTCGGGCTTACTGCCTTCTCAGCCGGCATTGGGCCGGCTTCCTTTTTGTCTTGATGCGGCGGTCCTGGATACCCCTGGGAAAGTGCGGGAATCTGGGTGTCCCCTAACTGCGAAGAAAGTGGATGCCCCTTGACACCGGCCCGTCCACCTTCCTAATCTCATCTGATGCTATCAGCCGGGGCGAGCACTTATGAGGCGGAGGACCAGCGTTTGGCTTCGCTGCTGAGGATGAGGCGGTCCAGGTGTAGAGCGATGGCAGATGTCATCGGGTGTTGGATCAGAGGGCAGGAGGAACTGGTCGAGCTTGGCAGGCGACCGGGTCCGGAGCAGGAGCCGCGAACCGGAACCGATTCCGGAGCCGGGTTTGACGCCCGAAACGCGAAGCTGAGCCGGCAGAGTCGCACTCGAAGTGGCCGGGACATCCCACGACCGCATAAGTTTTTTCCACGATCTCCCTGCTCAGACTCGGGATACCAAGGTTGTGCCCGGCGCACGCATTCCGCTCAGAGACCCACGGCCGCCCCGGCTCCGGATTCGGCTCCGGCTCCGGCCTCGGATTGCTGCTCCGGCTCCCTGCTCCGCCCCGCTGTCTCAGACCAGTGTCTGGACCTTTGAAACCTCCCGGCCCTCGACATCCAGGGTGTGGATGGCGCAGGCGAGACAGGGGTCGAAGGAATGGATCGTCCTCAGGACCTCCAGGGGTTTCCCCGGATCAGCCACGGGATTGTCGATCAGTGAGGCCTCATAGGGGCCCTTGCGGTCCTTCTCGTCCCGGGGGCCGGCATTCCAGGTCGAGGGCACGACACACTGGTAGTTCTTGATCTTTCCATCCTCGATGACCACCCAGTGCGAGAGGGTGCCCCGGGGCGCCTCGTGGAAGCCGAAGCCCTGCACCTCGCCCTTCGGGTAAGTCCAGGGCGTGAAAATATCCGTGTCGCCCGAGCCGATGTTCTCGACCAGACGCTGCCAGTGTTCCAGGGCCGTATCGACAATAATGGCGGCCCGAATCGCACGGGCGGCATGGCGTCCGAGGGTTGAATGGAGCACCTGCGGTCCCAGTTTTGCGCCGGCCACCGAACCCGCCGTCTTGAGCATCCAGTTCGCCCATTTCTGCGTCCGCTTGTGGCCGGAAGCATAGCCGACGAGGACCTGCGCCAGGGGGCCCACCTGCATCACCTTATCGTCGAAGCGCGGCGCCTTGACCCAGGAGTACTTCCCGTCGTGATCCAGCTCAGAGTAGGCAGGAACGGTGTCCTCCTCATAGGGGTGACGCGTCCAGTCGCCGTCGTACCAGGCGCGGGCGATGTTCTCGGTGACGTTGTCCCGGAAATAGGGATCGTTGAAACTCTCGAAGAGCCTGGTCGTCTTGAGATTCCCGTCGAAGATGGTTCCGCCCGGCAGGTCGAAGGTGGTGCCCTTTGTGTCGGTGGGCAGATCGGGTACGGCCAGGTAATTGGTGACACCGGCGCCGTAGGAAAGCCAGGGCGCATACATGGCGCCGATGGCTGCGACGTCGACCAGGTAGACCTGCTCGACGAAACGTTGAACGTCTTCCAGAAGACCCTTGATGGCGTAGAGTTTCTTCATATTCAGGGTCGCTTCGTTATCCAGGTTGATCGCATTGGCAACGCCGCCGACGGCAAGATTCTGAATATTGGGCGTCTTGGCGCCCAGGATGGCGACGACCTGGTTAGCTTTGCGCTGGTACTCCAGGGCCTGCAGGTAGTGGGAGACCGCCAGCAGGTTGACATCCGGATGAAGCTTCATGGCCGGATGGCCCCAGTAGCCGTTGGTGAAGATGCCCAGCTGACCCCTGTTGACGAAGCTCGCGAGTTTGTCCTTGACCGCCTGAAGTTCCTTGACGGAGTTTCCGGGCCAGGGAGAGAGGCTCTCGGCCAGTTTGGATGCGCTCTTCGGGTTTCCCTTGAGTGCCGAGACCACGTCCACCCAGTCCAGGGCGGAGAGATGGTAGAAATGGACGATGTGGTCGTGCAGGCAGTGAGCTGCAACGATGAGGTTCCGGATCAGCTGCGCATTGAGAGGGATCTCGACTGAGAGGGCGTTTTCCACTGCGCGGACCGAGGCAATCGCATGGACGGTCGTGCAGACGCCGCAGATCCGCTGGGTGAAGATCCACGCGTCCCGCGGATCCCGCCCCTCGAGGATCTTTTCGATGCCGCGCCACATCTGGCCGGAGGACCATGAGTTCTGCACCTTGCCCCGATCGACCTCGACGTCGATCCGGAGATGACCCTCGATGCGGGTGATGGGATCAATGGTAATCATCTGTGGCATGGGCTCCTCCTCAATGATCCGCCGGCGCCCGGCCGGTCAGAATTGGAAATGTCTTGACGATGACGATATAGGCGGCAACTTCCAGCACGACGATGCCCAGGGTGATGAGCACCTCGGCCAGGGATGGAAAATAGGACCAGCCCGGTCCGGGGTCATAGGCGACAATATAGGCGTCGAAACGGTAGAGGGCTCCTGAGAGAATCATCAGGAGGGCCGCGCTCGCGATATTTGAAAAGCGCTCCCGGCGGTGTCCGGAAAGGAGAAAGATGCTCCAAAACATCAGCAGATTCTCCAGCCAGAACATCAGGCTGAGGAGACCCGAGCTGAACATGAGCCCGAACTCGCCCCGAAAGAGGACGTCCGCGAAACGCAGCAGGAGAAAGAGCCCGAGGACGATGGCCATCGGGGTCGCGAGTTTCGTCAGCATTCCGCTCTCCGCCTCCGTACGGAAGACATGGGAGGAGAGGCTGCTCTCAGCGACGACGACGGCATAGCCCATCCCGACACAGGAGATCAGGAAGAGCAGGGGAATCACCGGACTCGCCCACAGCGGATGGAGCTTCCAGCCCGCAATCAGCATGACGGTTCCAAGCGAACTCTGGTGCATGGTCGGCAGCAGCAGACCCATGGCGACGATCCAGATCATGGCCTTGTCGAAGAAGGCCAGGCCGGCGCGGGCCATAGCGCCGACTTTCGGCGAATCCTTGTATTTTTCCAGAAAGGCCGGGGCCAGCTCCAGCCAGAGGACGCCGGTATAGGCCATGACGCAGAGGGCGACTTCCAAGAGGGCTGAAGAGTGGTTCCAGATGTGAAAACGCAGCGGGATTCTGTGGATCAGCCAGGGACGACCGACGTCGATGATGATGGAGAGACCCGCCAGAGAATAGCCCAGGGCCGAGGTCAGGATCGCGGGGCGCACCAGGGGATGGTATTTCCCTTTGTTCAGGATGTAGCAGAGAATCGCCACGGCATAGCCGCCGCAGGCCAGGGCCGTACCCGTGACGACATCGAAGGCGATCCAGATGCCCCAGGGGTAGCCGTCGCTGAGGCCGGAAACCGGACCGATCCCCACGGCGAAGCGATAGATCAGGAGAATGGCCCAGAAGAAGAGAAAGCCCAGGAGAAGCTTGAAGGGCCGGGTCATCAGAGGACCGCCGACGGGAAGAGCTTCATGCTGTGCCATCACTCCTCCTCCTTTTTCTCAGCGCTGCGCCGGTTCTTCCATAAGACGGCGCCGAGCAGACCGTAGAGGGCCACCGGCGCGATAAAGCCCTGGTAGACCGTGTGCTGGATTTCAGCAGCCTCGTAGCCGGCCGGCGCCTCACCGAGTTCCGGCAGGCCGAGTTTTTCAAAATCGACGGCAGCCAGATAGAGGACCTGAGTGCCGCCACCGTCGGTTTTTCCGTAGATCTTCGGGGATCCGGCGGGCCAGTAGCGTTCCGGGTTCTCTGCAATCCGCCGCTCGGCCTCGGCCAGCAGCTCCCGATAATCGCCTGAGATCACCGCCTCACGCGGGCAGACCTCACAGCAGGCCGGCATGGGTTTGCCGGTTTCCTTCGAAATCCGGTGATGACAGAGTTCGCATTTGACGATGACCGGCGTCGGTGTGTCCCACTGGAACTTCGGGATCTCGTAGGGGCAGGCCACCTGGCAGTAGCGACATCCGATGCAGCGTTCCGGATCATAGGTGACGATCCCGAACTCGCGTTTCTGGAGGGCGCCGATCATGCAGGCCCGGGCACAGGCCGGGTCGAGGCAGTGCATGCACTGGGCCTTGACATAGCTCTCATCTGTTTTTCCGTGATCATAGACTTTGATGATGTTCTTGGTGTCGCCGGAGAGATCTTCCGGGGGGTCGTAGAGATTTCCCGGAAGACCGTTGGCATTCTTGCAGGCGGTGACACAGGCCCGGCAGCCGATGCAGCGGGTCGCGTCATAGAGCATCCCGAAGGCATCCGGCGGGACCTCGGGTTTGGGCGGTGAGGCTTCTGCGGGCAGGGCGGATGCCGCCGCTCCGGCCCCCACCGCCGCAAAACCCTTCAGCAGTTTGCGGCGATCGAAGCTCATGACTCCTCCTCTCCGGCATCGGCGATCTTCTTCGTCGCCATCACACCAGCGCCGATTGCGGCGCCCGCGACCAGACCCGCGACTCCGTACCAGCCGGCGTTCATCGCCCCGTGCTCGGGATGAATCGGGGGATGGGCGCCATCTGGAAGTGTTGCGGCTTCGTGGACGAACTTCGTAAATCCGACGCCCTTCTCCGTACAGCCGAAGCAGGGATGGCCGAGGCCGATCGGCCAGCAGTCCGGGACTTCGCCAAAGTGCATGACCGAGCAGTTGGCGTGGGTCTCCGGACCCTTGCA
>JANTFG010000242.1 GCA_024763555.1 Thermoanaerobaculales bacterium | reverse complement strand
GGGACATCGGCGCGCCCCCGGTCGCGGCCTCGCGAATGTGCATCAGCAGGCGGTCCATCGGTGTTTTCTTGAGCAGGTATCCGCTGGCGCCGTTGCACAGGGAGCGGAAGATCCGGTCCTCGTCCTGGAAAGCGGTCAGCATCAGCACGGCGGCACCGGGAAAACGTTCGCGGATCGGAACAACCCCCTCGGTGCCCTTCATTCCGGGCAAATTGATGTCCAGAAGGATGACCTCGGGATCGCCCCGGGGTACGGCGACCCGCAGTGCATGTTCCACCGATCCCGTTTCGGCGGTGCAGGAGTACCCCGGCGTCCGCTCGAGAATAATCTTCAGACCACGCCGGAAGGTCGGGTCGTCCTCGACCAGCATCACCCTGAGATCCGGAGCCTTCATGGTCCACCTTCTCCCGGGTTTGTCCGCTTCGCGTTTCGGCTTCTGTCTTTCATCTCCACCAGTGTGGAGCCACCAGCCACCACCCACAAGCGCATGTTCATGCCGACTTCAGGGGAATCTTCAAGCTTAGGGTGGTCCCGGCCTCGGGAAGGGAGTGGATTTCCAGGCTCCCCCCAAGCGCTTCCGCCCGACGCCGCATGCTTGTAAGTCCGTGGCCGCTCCGATCATCGGCTTCGACGGCGGCCGGATCGAAGCCTGAGCCGTCGTCCCGGATCATGAAAACCAGCCCATCCGCAGTTCTGTCGATCTGCAGCGCCAACAGCGAGGGATTCCCATGACGGAGAGCATTGTGGATCGCCTCCTTGAGGATCAGCAGCAAATGACGGCGGGTCTCCGATCCCAGGGGAAGTCGCTTGAGGGACGGATCGAAGGCGATCTCCAGGCGGACACCCGATCCTTCGCAAATATCCCCCGCGAGCCGGCGTACCCGGGCGACGACGCTACCGAGTGTGTCCTTCTCGGGATCCAGTGCCCATGCCATGTCGCTGGTTGCATCAATCAGATCCCGCGCCGTTTCACCGATGATTTCGAGTTCCCCTTCGACGGCGCCCGCCTGCTGCCTGGCTACTTCTGAGAGGATTGAGATCCGGGACAGGGAGAGACCGAACTCGTCGTGGAGGTCGGAAGCAATGTGTTCACGGACCCTCTGCACCGCGATCAATCGCCGCAGTCGGGCTCTGTGCCAGGCGAGGAGGGCTGCCAGTATCGTCAGGACGATGCCCGCCTGGAAATACCATCGTCGCCAGAGAGGCGGCGGGATCAGGAAGTCGACCCTCCCCACCGGACCGCTGCGACCATCTCCTGTCTCGGCCCGGATTCCCAGCGTGTACCGGCCGGAACCAAGCCCGCCCAGGCGGATGATGTTTCCTTCGAGTGGTTCGCTCCATCCCGTCTCCCCTTCCCCCAGCCGGTAGCGGAATCTCAATCGGTGCCCCTCGCTCAGGCTGGGGGCCTCGAATCTCACTTCGATGTTCCCCGCTCCGATCGGGCATCGAATTGGACCGACACGGGCCGCACCCAGTTCCGGGACTGATGCGGGAAGCCCCGAGACCAGGACGCCCTCGATCAGGACGGCCGGCACCTCGGCCCTCTGTTGCTCCCGGGGCCGAAGCCGCGAGACGCCGGTCCCGGTCCCGAACCACAGATCTCCGTTGCGGTCGCGGCAGGCGGAAATGACGCTGTTGGCCACAAGACCGTCCCGCGTATCCAGATGCTCCACGGCGCCTGAGGCGATGTTCAGCCGGTCCAGGCCGTTCATGCTTCCGATCCACATCGAACCCATGGTGTCGTCAACCAGCGCCAGAACGCCGTCGCTGGCAAGCCCCTCCCGGGTCGTAATGCGGCGCCAGATCGGTTCTTCGGCGGCAGGGTCCTCCGTTCGTCCCAGTCCGCCGCGGGTCGTTCCCATCCACAGACGGCCCTCGGAGTCGACCTCCAGAGCGAATACGAAGCCCGGGGGGACGCCATCTTCGGGACCGAAGACGTCGAAAGTCCCGGCTCTAAATCGGGCGATCCCGCCGGAGTAGAAACCGATCCAGACGGCGCCCCTCAGATCCTCTGCGAAAGCGGTGGCCGAGCTTCCGGGCAAACCGTCCGAGCTGCCGAAGGAAGACCACAGTCCGGATTCCGGATCCCAGCGGACGACGCTGTGTTCTCCGAAGACGCCTGCCCAGATCGCACCTCGGGAGTCCTCGAAGAGGCGGAAAACCTCCTCGCCGCCCAGTCCGTCCTTCGCGTGGTACACGACGGCGGGCCGAGCCCCTGCGAGATCCTCGACATCGGGCGTCGAGTCGAAGCGATAGAGGCCCTTCGTCGTCGGGATCCACCAGCGGCCAAAATGATCCTGGAGAGAAACCTGGCTCAGGCCCCAGCTGCGATGGTTGGCCTCCGAGGGGATCGGCAGCTCGACCGGGCGAAAGCGGGTGCCGTCAAACCGGTGCAGCACGGTCCCCGGAGGGAAGCCGTCGACGATGATCCTGCCCTCACGATCGAGAAAGACCGAGGCGATCGCCCGTGTTTTCAGCCCGTCGGCTGTGGTGAAGCGGGAGAAACCTCCCGGGACGACCCGGAGCAGGCCGCTGCTGCCCGTTCCGATCCAGAGATTGCCTGAGCGATCCACGAGGATGGCCTGGAACTGGGTCTCGGGAAAGCCTGCCTCGACACCAAGGTGTCGTACCCGGCCGTTTTCAAGAACAAAGAGCCCTTCCTTGTAGGAACTCAGGAGGCAGCGCCCTCCATCGAAGACGATGCCCGTGACCGATTCTTCCGGCACGCCGATGCTTGCATTCAGCAGGACGGTCCTTCCGGGCGAAGGCCGCAACTCGGAGACCCGATCACGAGCGCGCGCCCGGACTCCGAGGTCCATTCCCTCGTCGTCGGCGGCCGCCGGCGGTGAAAGCACAAGGATTCCGAGAGAGGCGAAGAAGAACCAGACCCTTCCCTCGGGGTCAACTTCGAGAAAGGGTGCGGCCTCCGAAGTCCACTCTGAGGGAGCAAGGTAGCGGACAATCTCTCCGTCGGGGCGGATCCTGAAGAGCCCTCCCGTGGAGGCGATCCAGACCGAGCCGTCGGGGCTGGCGCGAAGGGCCTGAACGGATCGAACCCGTCCTTTGAGCCACCGAAAGGGGATCGGTACTTCTTCGAATGAAACTCCTCCGGGCGGTAGTCGCCTGACCTGCGCTCCGACGGCGGCCCACAGCGCGCCGGCGGAATCAACCGTCAGGCTCCGGGCCGAGTGGATCTCCGCGCCGAGGTCGACCGGCTCGAAGAGCAGGCCGTCGCTGCCCCGGGTCGACCGCAGGCGATCGAGCCCAGCCCCGGTCGCCACCCAGATCGTGCCGTCCGGCGTCTGTGCGATCTCGTTGATCCAGGGATGGGAGAGACCATCCCGCACCGAGTATGAACGAAAGACCCGGCCGTCATATCGGCTGAGGCCGACTCCGGTTCCGATCCACAGTCGTCCGGACCCATCCTCGAAGAGGCAGGTGACATTGTCCGATGCCAGTCCGTCGGCGACGGTCAACCGCTGCAACGGCAACTGCTCAGCGCTCAGTGCCGCCGCCTGAAGCATGATCAGAGCGGCTGCCAGGATGCGCAGAGCGTATCGGGATAAACCCACCAGGCCATTATCTCATCGAAGGCGACCGGACGCCATGTTTCGGGAACGCCTTCATCATCTTCGAGGGCGACGAAACCACTGCTCAACCTCACTTCTCCCCAGGATTCGTCGCGAGAGACGGAAGACGCGGTGACCCCACCGAGAACGCAGAGGTAGCTCTGTTCCCGGTAAGGTTTTCTGGCTCTCTATTTTGTTGAGAGCTACATCGGGAACAGTCGCTCATATATTGAGAACTACTCGCAATTAAACCAGAGGGCAGCGGAATTTTATTCCCTGCTGATCCGAAGCCTGCGATAGTGCTAAGATCACCGCCCCGCCCGGGCTTCGACCCCGGCTTCATCAATTGGAGGTTTCATGACGGACTATTTTCGACATCATCCGGATTCAAATGGTTTCTTCGGCGAGTATGGCGGCGCCTTCCTTCCTCCCGAACTCGAGGAGCATTTTCGTCAGATCACGGAATCCTACCTGCTGATCTCCAAGTCCCATAAATTTATCTCGGAGCTGCGCTCGATCCGCAAACACTACCAGGGCCGCCCGACGCCGGTCTATTTTGCCGAGCGCCTTTCGGAGCTGGCCGGCGGCTGCCGGATCTACCTCAAACGGGAAGATCTCAACCATACCGGGGCGCATAAGCTCAACCACTGCATGGGCGAGGGCCTGCTGGCGCGATTCATGGGCAAGAAGAAGCTGATCGCCGAGACCGGCGCCGGGCAGCACGGAGTCGCCCTGGCGACGGCGGCCGCCTACTTCGGCCTGGAGTGCGAGATCCACATGGGCGAAGTGGACATCGAGAAGGAACATCCCAACGTCGTGCGCATGAAGCTGCTCGGGGCGGAGGTCGTTCCGGTCCGTGAGGGCGCCCGGACCCTGAAGGAAGCCGTGGATTCCGCCTTCAAGTCCTATCTCAGTCAGCCGGAGACGGCGCTTTACGGCATCGGCTCGGTGGTCGGTCCCCATCCCTTCCCCATGCTGGTCCGCGATTTCCAGCGTGTCGTCGGGATTGAGGCCCGCGAGCAGTATCAGGAGATGACCGGCGAACTTCCCGATGCCCTTTGTGCCTGCGTCGGAGGCGGTTCCAACGCCATTGGTCTCTTCTCGGCTTTCTTAGACGATGAATGCGAGATCTACGGAGTTGAACCGATCGGCGTCTCGACCGAGCCCGGGAAACATGCGGCGACAATGACCTACGGGATGCCGGGTGTGATCCACGGTTTCCGTTCCTACCTGCTGCAGAATCAGGAAGGAGAGCCTGCCGAGGTCTATTCCATCGCCTCGGGTCTGGACTATCCCGGAGTCGGCCCCGAACACGCCTACATGAAGGACAGCGGGCGGATCCAGTACGTGACCGCGAACGATGAAGAGTGTCTTGACGCTTTCTACACTCTCAGTCGGATTGAGGGAATCATCCCCGCCCTGGAGAGTGCCCACGCCGTGGCCTTCGCCATGCGCTGGGCGCGCGAGCACCGATTCTCCTCGATCCTCGTCAATCTCTCCGGGCGCGGCGACAAGGATCTGGACTTCGTCACCGGGAAATACGGTTTCGCCGAGGATCGGAAAGAGTGAGGCTTCGGTAGCCTTCGTCGCCTCAGGCAAGGCCCTGTGTCCCTGGACCTGCGAGACCCCGAGTCCATACTCCCTCGACATCCGCGGTCGGCTGATGGGCAAGCGTATTTTTCTGAAAATTTTGAGAGTGGAATTTTGCGCTACTGTTAGCGAATGGGATCTCCGGGGTTCAGGATGTGAAGGATGCAGACGAGATCAGGAGTGACCACTGATATTATTTTCGGTCACATCTGGTCCCGAGCCTGTACTGAGAAATGTTGGAAATGTTAAACCACGGATTTTACGGATTTCAGGGCTCTTTTCGGACGGAAAGAAATGTCGACAAAATTAAGGAACTTCGACATATTCTCTTGACTTGTCGATGAGATCGATTGATCGGAGTCACGAGAGAGGGAGCATGGGAGCCGTGGCTGCTCTACATGCTC
>JANTFG010000241.1 GCA_024763555.1 Thermoanaerobaculales bacterium | reverse complement strand
CGCTGATCTTCCAGGACGGCTTCGATGACGGCACCACCAACTCCTGGTCCTGAGGCCCCGATCCGTTTCCGGCATCGACCGGGCCCTTGATTCTCCTCAGGCTTTCACTTTCACGCCCCTGCCTCCTCCTTCAGCCCGGATTTGTCTCGGCTCGATGTTGGAGGTATGCTTTCCATCATGAAGCGCTTTCCCCTGATTCTGCTCCCTGCCCTCATCCTCCTGAGCACCCTCAACCTCTCCGCGAAGGCCCCGGACGGTCCCAAGGGGCCGATTCTCCGGGGGCCGGTGCTCGGCAGCCCGGCGCCCCACTCGATCGCAGTCTGGATCCAGGGGGCCTGGCCGATGCGCCTCCGCCTCAAGGTGGCGCCGGCGGATCAACGAAGCTGGAAGAAGGCCCTCAGCTCGGATTTCATCTCCCTTGAGACCGAAAATCGTCTCATGGGGATTTTCCACATCGAAGGCCTCATGGCGGATACGCGATACTGCTATCGTGTGGAAGACGAAAACGGTCCCATCTGGTCCGATGAGGAGACTTCCTTCCGGACACCTCCTGAGATCGGCGCCGCAACCCACCTGCGTTTTGCCGCAGGCAGCGGCGCCAACACCTGGCTCCAGCCCTATCCGAAAGTCTGGAAAGCCATTGCAAATGACCAGCCGAATTTCTTCCTGGCACTCGGGGATACCCCCTATGCCGACGGCCAGCTCTGGCTCGAAAGCCAGAGCTGGGAGAATGCCCGGGAGGACTTCCGGACACATCCCGGCCGAACTTCCAGGAGGAATCTGGAAAATGCGGCCACGTCGTTCAGACAGAAAGCCCGGGAGGCCATCCCCATCGCCTATGAATACTTCCGGGAGGCCCCGGGCCTGGGAAGACTCAGCAGTCGGAGTTTCTGGGTCGCCACCTGGGATGACCACGAGACGGGAGTCAACAACGGCGATCGGGAAGATCCAGTCTGGAAGATCGCTATTGAGAATTTCAGGCGATTCACACCGAACCCTTCCTTCGGTCTCCCCGACGCAAAGGGTGCTTTCTGGGTCCTCCACTGGGGCGACGTCGATGTTTTTCTCCTGGATGACCAGAGCTATCGGACGCCGACCGTGGAGGCCCTCAAGGATCCCGACCATGCGACAATTCTCGGAAAGAAACAACGCGAATGGCTCATCCAGGGGCTGAAGGACTCGAAAGCCGTTTTCAAGATCATCGTCTCCGGTTCCCCTTTCAACAATAACACAAGGAAGGACGATTCCTGGGTCGTCTACCCTAAAGAACGCAAGCGCATTCTCGATGTCATCACCAGGGCTCGGATCGAGGGCGTCCTCCTGTTGACGGGGGATGTCCACCGTTCGGAAATCTTCAGGCTGCCCTGGCTTGAAGAATCCGGAGGCTATCCCCTCTACGAGATCGTTTCGAGCCCGCTCTACCAGCGATCCAGGAACTGCGGTCCGACCGTCAAACATCGGATCTTCTGCAGCGGTTCCGCCGAACATCAGCTTCGGGAACTCTACGGGTATTTCGATATCGACACACGTAAGAAAGACCCCTCCATCACCTTCGAGGTCCGGGGACTGGAAGAGGAGGTCCTCTATTCGCAGACTCTCCTCGCCTCCGAACTCAGCTGGAAGGCTGCAAAGGAGAAGAAGTGAGAGGAACTCCGGCCGGGGGAATGTACTCGGGCGGCGGGATCAGTCCGCTGAGTCGTGGTCCGATCCCCTCGGATATTGCGGGCCTTCTGGGCGTGCTCTTCCTCACCTTCGTCATGCAGTTCTTCTCACTGACCGCAGCCCTCCCCGCCCTGCTGCGCCTCTCCCCCCTGATTTTTCGCGGCGCGATCTGGCAACTGCTCAGTTATGCCTTCTGCGGCTTCGGCCCGGCCTCGCTCTGGTTTCTCTTTTCCCTGCTGATGATCTACTGGTTCGGGACCGACGTTTTTCGAAGGCTGGGCCGCAAATTCTTCTGGAAAACAACACTCTCCGCGGTCCTGATCGGAAGCCTCTGCGCCATACTTATCCGAGCCCTCGGGATGATGCTTCACCAGCCTTCAGCGATGCCCTTTGTCCTGATGCAGGGCCAGTACACGCTGCTCAGCATCCTCGTGGCCGCGTGGGCCACACTCTACTCCTCGAGGACCATTCTCCTCTTCTTTGTCCTGCCGATCCGCGCCTCCTGGTTTATTCCTCTGGAGATTCTCTTCGCCTTCATGGGCTTCCTCAACACCCGGGACTTCTCCGGTTTCATCGGGATCTCCGCCGCCGTCCTGGGAACCTGGCTGCTGCTCCAGCCCGGAGGACCGACGCAGGGCCTGGGTAACTTCCGGCTCAGGCTCCGCAGAATGTGGATCGAGATGCGCCTCGCCCGCCTTCGACGAAAACGGAACCTCCACGTCGTCGACGAGGATCGGTATCTCAATTGAAGATCCACCCGGAAAGGGCTGGAAATCAAAGATGATTCACGATATCATGAAACCATGATGGATGCTAGTCACATGATTGACCTCATCATCGTTGAAGGCGACCCAAAATAGGTACTTTTTTTCGTCCCGATGATGACAGATATCTTTCATGCTTTAGTACATTAAATTATAGATTTCGAACCACTTGCTATGTGCTTACATTTCGAGAATCGTTGATTTCAGTTGAGAAAGAAGAAAAACTGTGAAGTTATGTTAACATTTCGGTTGCGGGTCGGGGCTTTCACAAGATTGGAAGACCCCGGAACCCGGCGACAGCAATTCTGGGAGGCACAATGAAAAATTATGAAATCGTTTGTATTGGTGGGGGTCCGGCTGGTATTACAATTGCGAAAAACCTAGGAAAAGTAAAGAAAGTAGCTATCATTCGGCCGGAAGACTTTTCAATGATTTATTGTGCGATGCCCTATGTTCTTGAAAATGAAATTCCGATGGAGAAGTCATTCAAGAGCGACAGATTAGTAACCGATGCCGGCGCCGACCTGATTCGAGCCGAAGTCACCAAGGTTAATTTTCATAAGAAGAACCTCAGCACCAATGATGGTGAAATCTATGGCTACGATAAACTGATCATTGCCACTGGCGCAGATCCCATTCGACCTCCAATACCGGGCATAGACCTGGAAGGAGTCTATGTCTTCAAGACAGGGAACCACCTGCGGTCAATCAAGGAGACTATTGATACCCACGGAATCAAGCACGCCGTTGTCGTTGGTGCAGGCGCAATTGGCATCGAAGTTGCCCAGGCCCTCAATAAGATTTGCGAGGATTGTCATCTGGTCGATATGACACCGCATGTTCTGCCGAATCTCGTGGAAGCCGAGATGATTGAACCCGTCGAGGAAGCACTCAGGAAATCAGGCGTTCAGCTTCATCTCAATTCAAGAGTTGAGAAACTCGAAGGAAACAAATCGGTCTCACGAGTCACTTTAGATAACGGAGAGATCATCTCCCTCAGCGACTCCGCCGAAGAGGATGATACAGACCCCCACGGTATCGTGGTTTTCTCGGTAGGTATGCGCGCCCGTACGGATCTCTTTGAAGACACCGAACTGGAAATTGGCAAGCAGGGCATTATCGTGAATGACAGGATGGAAACCAATATCAAGGGTGTGTACGCAGTCGGCGACTGCGTGCAGTTCACAAGTGGGATCACTGGCGAAGTCATACCCGGAAAACTAGCGACAAACGCGGTTCCCATGGCAAGAATGCTAGCCAAGAATATCCTGGGAGATGATCGGCACTACCCCGGCTTTTTCAACGGGGCAGCCACCAAGGTCGAAGATCTGTATGTGGGTGGAACCGGACTCAGAGAATTCGAGGCTCGGTCCACTTTTGATGTTCTGGTAGCCTATGCAGAAATGACGACAATCTTTCCTATCCTTCCAAACTCCAAGAAGATCAAAATGAAACTCATCGCCGATAGAAAAAGCAGGAGAGTTCTTGGTGCCCAGATGGTCAGCGGCTCACCGGTCATCGACAAATTGAACACTGTTACAGGCGCAATTCAGGCGCATTTGACGGTTCAACATCTGGCACAGTTGAGCTATGCGGCCCAACCCTATCAGTCCTTCTATCCTGCCAACAATGTTATTGTCGCCTGTGCGGAGAAGATCCTCGACGAATTACGCTAAAACCCGGCTTGAGGGGCGCCCCGAGAGTCATTCACATGAGATCCGACTCCTTGGGTGACTGAATACGAAAAAGCATGAAGAAAAGCGGCGGAGAAAACCCGCCGCTTTTCTGTTTGATCGTAGAATCTCAGTGGGAGGGCGCGAGTGCGACGGCCAGGGGATCGGCCTGATATCCCAGGCCTCTCCAGTCGAGGCGACCATCGGGACCGTGGCAATCGAGGCAGCGCAGAGCATTTTTAGCCGGTTGGACCTCATGAAAAATGCCCATATATCGCTTAACATTCAGCCATTCATACTCGATGTTCTTCCGGTTATAGAAGATCTCAGCGGCCTGACGAACCCTGAGGTCGATCTGGCTGGAGCCGAAAAAATCCTCGGCGTTAATGGGCAGCAACCATCGCGAATCCTTAAGCACCGGCATCTTGCCGCCATGGATCTTGAATGCGTAGATCTTAGCCTCGGGATCTTTCCTGGAACCATTGGGTACCACCATCTGGATGGCGCCGTCGGTTCCCAGACTCACCGGTACTCCGGGCATCTGAGCCGTAATCGTACCGTTATACCAGGCAAATTCCGGCTTAACATTCTTCTTCAGGGTCAAAGTTGGCGCGTATTTGTCCTTTTTTTCATTGTGGCGGGCCGTCGACCAGTCACGAGCCATATCCGTCGCGTGGATCTTGGCAAAGGTCGGTACATGACACACAGAACAATGAACCCGGGAGCAATGGCGATTGAGCAACTCCTTCGAGTGAGGTTCCTCTCCGTGGCAGCTCTCACAACTCAGGGGATCCTCAGGATTGTCGGTACCCATCAAATCCACACCACGACCCCGAATCCTGTGCTTCGATCCACCATGACATTCGACACAGGTCATGTCGGCGCCATCAACTCCCATGTGAACATCGAAGTCGCGGTTTGTATCGGCCAGTTCTTCTTCCAAATCACCCCTCTTCATGTTTGCGGCGCCGCCGCTCTCGGCGTGGCAGTGGAGACAATTGCTGCGCTGGGGCATCATGATGTTCTTGGCAACCTTGTCCAGCTCTTCCTGGTTCTCCCAGACAACCGATCTCCATTCCAGGGAACCGTCTTCGTTGTGGTAGATATCCCTCTTATAGGTGGGAGAGTGGCAGATCAGGCAGTCGATGTTCTCAAGCTGCTGCCGACTCAATTCCGGACCCGGCATCTTTCCCAGACCAGCGTGGCATTCAGAGCAACCCCAGGAGACCCTCTCATCCCTGGAATTCCTGACGTCCTTAATAAATCCCGGCAGAGGATTCGTGCAGAAGTCATTGATGGTATTTATTTTACCAAGCATTTTACCATCAGCATTGGAAACCGATGGAGCGTGCCCACGCCACTGGTAATGCTGCGAGTGAAAGAAATCGACAGCTGCATCCTTATGGCATACAAGACAGGTCTTCGTCCCTTCAAAGTGCTTGAAGTATTTATCATGCGAGTAGTTCATCTCAGCTGCATCGACCCTCAGGCCAACAGCAAG
>JANTFG010000240.1 GCA_024763555.1 Thermoanaerobaculales bacterium | reverse complement strand
TCTACCAGAATCGAAGCATCGATGTCCGGGTTTCCACCTTTCCGACCATCTTCGGCGAGAAGGTGGTCATGCGGCTCCTCGACAAGGAAAAACAGAATTACACCCTGGACAACATCGGGATGTCCGAACTCATCCGCTCACAGTGGAAGGATCTTCTCAGGCGGCGCGAGGGCATTCTCCTGGTCACAGGGCCGACGGGATCCGGAAAATCATCGACGCTTTTCGCGACGCTGCAGCACATCAACAAGCCCGACATCAACATCGTCACTCTCGAAGATCCCGTTGAATACGAGATCCCGGGCGTCGCCCAGGGACAGGTGAACGATCGCGCCGGCTTCACCTTCGCCAAGGGCCTGCGCTCCATCCTCAGACAGGATCCCGACGTGGTTCTCGTCGGCGAGATCCGTGATCTGGAAACGGCGCAGATCTCCATCCAGGCCGCCCTGACCGGGCACCTGGTCCTCTCCACCCTCCACACGAATGACGCCCCATCCGCGATCACCCGTCTCGTCGATATGGGCGTTCAGCGCTTTCTCGTTTCCGCGGGCGTCATCGGCATCATGGCCCAGCGCCTGGTGCGGAGGGCCTGTCCCCACTGCCTGGAGGAAGCGGAGCCGACTGAGGAGGAACTGAGATTCCTTCAACCCTGGCTTGAGGGAGGCCTCCCCTTCCTTGAGGGCAAGGGCTGCCGTCACTGCGACGGCAGCGGGTATCGCGGTCGGGTCGGAGTTCACGAACTCCTCGTTCTCAACAAAGAACTCTCCGCTCTCATCACTGCCGAAGCGGGCGAGGACGAGATCCTGCAGAGGGCTGAAAACAACAAATATCGCCGGATGTGGTGGGACGGGATCGAAAAAGTCATCCGGAAACAAACAACCCTGAGGGAGCTGCTCCGGCATATTCAGCCGGACGAGCCCCGAAAAATGACAAAAATTTTTCAAGGAGGTCAAGATGGAACAGTGTCAGACTCACCCGCAGCGTAAAGCCGTCGCGGTATGCCGACGATGTCAAGCGCCACTCTGCGAGGAGTGCTGTGCCCCCGGTTTCGATGAAGCAATCTGCTTTGATTGTTCAATCGAAGAGACCGGCAACAGCCTTTCCAGACAGGAAGACAACCAAGGGGCGGAAGAAGCAACCCCGGCCCCGCCGACAAGGGTCTTCTCACCGGCAGCCCTCGGCGTCCTGCTTCTCTGTCTGCTCGTGGTCGGCGTCGAGGTCGCTCTCATCCTGGGCGGCGCCAATCCCCCGACCGTCTCCGACCGGAAGGCGCCCGCAGCCGAGAAGGAGAAAATCGCCGTCGCCCAGTCCAGCGCGGACGCGGTATTGATCAAGGCTCAGGTCGACGCCTACAGGAAGGAACACGGAGCAAACCCTCCTGATCTCTCCGCCGCCCTCGCCAGCCTGCCTCCGGAGATCAGTCGTCATCTCCAATCCCGGACCTTAGACTACAAGCCCGGCACAGGGAACGCCTTCGGACTGGAGCTGTCCGGTCCCGGCGGAAAAAAAATCAGACTCTCGGAGCAGGGAGCGCCCCTGCTTGAAGGAGGACAGCCATGAGATCTGAAGCGCATGAAAGCGGATTTACCCTGATCGAAATTCTGACCGTCGTCGCGATCATCGGGATCATCACCGTTCTCGCGATCCCGGCCTACCAGTCCGCCATGATCCGGACCAAACGCTCCGTCATGTTTACAAACCTCAAAACGATGAGCGAGGATCAGCAGCTCTACTACAGTGACACCGGTCATTTCTACCCGGCCGGCTGGAGTTGGGGTCGCTACAGCTATTCCTTTAAGATCATCTATCCCAGGACCCATTTTGAACTCCAGGGATCAAAAAGGACCCTGCGGCAGAACAGGCGCTACGTCTACTACCTCTATCGATTCGAACCATTCTACAGCGAGCCCATTATCTATGCCTACGCCCTCAAATCTTACGGCAACGACCTCGACGGGGACAGCTATCCCGATCTCTGGATCAAAGTCGGCAGCGGACAGCCCCAGGTGTATTACGACGATCTGAAAAACTCGAGGCACAGCGTCGTGTGGAATTAAAAGGCGCCGATGACCCCGCCGGACATTGGCCCGGCGTGGAAGTTTGAAGTTCGAAGTTTGAAGACTTCCCCCGCCCGCCCAGAGGCAATAGGACAGCGCTGTCTGCAGCGACGGTTCTCCAGCTCTCAATTCTGTTGAGAGTTGCGGCGGCGAAACTGCCTATTCCTGTGGCGAGGAGGGTTCAGGGAGCAGCAGTTCGACCCTGGCGCCTCACTCAACCAAATCCGCCATCAAAAATTCTCAATGCCGTATCAACCGTAAACTGAAGCTCTGTGACCGAGTTCGAGTACCAGGATCAGCATCCTGTCATCCAGAATAGCGCTGATCACTCTGTAATCGCCGATTCGATATCTCCAAAGCTCTCCGAGGGGACCGGACAGCGCCTTACCGCGAGTTCTCGGGTCTTCCAACGGGGCGATTCTCTCATCGAGATAGTCAAGAATTCGCCTGGCGATCTGCCTGTCCAGCTTTCGAAGCTGTCTTTCTGCCGTCGCCGTGTATTCAATAGCCCAGACCAAGGTCTCTCCTTACATCAGCGGATGAAAAAACAACCTCCTCACCTTTGCGCACTCTCTCCAGGACATCCGCAGCCAGGTAGTAATCTTCAAGATCCTCCATTCCACGAAAAATGAGCTGCCGAAGATAATACGCCTTGGTACGCCCAGTCTGCTTCGCCAGAAAATCCAATCTGCTCTCCATTTCCGGTTCCAGCCGAATTGATGTGGCCATGAATCACCCCCCTTTCTAAATACACGTATTCATAGCATTCAATATATCACATCGATGCGACCATGGACTTCCCCGTATTGGCCGGACAGGGTTGATGACCCCGCCGGGGCTTCGCCTGGCGCGGAAGTTTGAAGTTCGAAGTTTGAAGTTTGAAGACTTCCCCCGCCCGCCCAAAGGCGGTAGGACAATGCTGTCTGCAGCGACGCTTTTCCAGCTCTCAATTTTGTTGAGAGCTACATCGGGAAAAGTGCCTATTCCTGTGGCGAGGAGGGTTCAGGGAGCAGCAGTTCGACCCTGGCGCCTCCTGCAGGAGAAGTACCGATCCGGATCCGACCTCCGTGAAGATCAAGAATCCTCCGGGCGATGGTCAGCCCCAGGCCGACTCCGGGAGGTTTGGCCGTGAGAATGTCGCCACCCTGCCAGAAGGCTTCGAAAACACGCTCCTGATCCTCGACCGGAATACCGGGACCCGAGTCGTCGACCCGAATCACAAGCCGGTCCGCGCCTTCATCCACACGCCGAGCCACCAGGATCTCCACGGCGCCTCCCCTCGGACTGAAGTCAATCGCGTTCCGGCACACCGCCTGAAGGGCCAGACTCAGGGATTGCGCTTCACAGTGGAATGACTTCGCCGAAGCCGAGACCCGGAGTCGGAGCCCGACCTCCTGAGCCTCCGCCATCGAACGCAGGGCCTGGAGAGAGGTCTTGAGAAACACGGCGGTATCCACCTCCTGAGCCGGGGCAAGCTCCTCCAGGGCCAGTATCTCCGCTGTCTTGAGGACCCCGTCGACCAGTTCGGCCAGCTTGCTGGTCTCGTCATGGACAATGGAAACCATCCGAAAGAGTTCGTCCCCAATATCACCGGCCTCTTCTTTGAGAATTGTGGCTGCCGTCAAAATTGAGGATACCGGCGTCCGGAGTTCATGGGATACCCTGTTCAGGATATCCTGCCTCAGCCGGTCGACCTCCGCCAATTTCGAGTGAGCCTGCGCCAGTTCAAGGTGCCGTTCCTCGAGGCTGGCATGCAGCTCGCGAACCTCAATGAGACTCCGTCGAAGTTCGGCCGTCCTCTCTGCAACCCTTTCTTCCAGATTGCGGTTCTTCTCCTGCAGCTCCCTCCAGTTCGAGATATTCGAATAGGAGGCTCCGGCCTGCTGCGCCATCATCACACCGAGCTGGATCTCCTCGTCCCCGAAGGGAAGCCGGTGTTCTCTGCGATAGAGCATCAGGAAAGCCCTGCTCATATTCTGGATGACCAGGGGAATGATCAGAGCAGAGGAAAACTGATGGGCAACCAGAATCTCCGCTTCTTCGGAAGATGCCGCGCTGCCCGACTCGGCACAGAGAAAAGCGGCTTCCTTCCTCTCCAGTACCTTCTTAACGAGAAGCGGCGCTTCCGCCAGCAGAGGATCTCTGACAAGATGCTGGAACTCAAATTCCTTCGCTTTTCCATCCTCGAGCAGAAAGACCCCACCCGCATCGGCGGAGAGATGCTTCATGGATGAATCGAGAAGACTCCTGAGAACCTCATTCGCATCACGGAAGGAGGAGACTTCCCTTGCAAAACCGGCGCCCGCCTCGAGGACCTCCGATCTCCTCTGGAATCTTTCTTTCAGCGACTCCATATTTTCATGCATCTCGGACAGCTGAAGATTGGCGTTCACCGCCTGTTCGATCAACTCACCCTGATCGAGAACTTCGACACTCTCCGAAGACTCATGCACGATGACGGTATGATCCTCCGCTTCAGCGGGCCTCGCCTCAAGCACGCCCCCGAAGCTCTCCCGGACCCGCTGCCTGATCGCCTGCTTCGTACTATCCGATTCGGAAGCGCCGAGATGAACTACAGCCACGACAACAGCCTGCTCCACAATCGCAGCAAAAGCCTCCATCACACCGCGGCCCGTCGTCGCCGTCGTCGCAAACTCCGGGACATTTCTCCGGTTGAGCTTTCCATGCAGTTCGTCGATGGGTGAGAGGTCGGGCAGATCCTGCTTGTTGTACTGAAAAACCAGGGGAATATCCGACGCGATCCCATTTGCGTCGAGGTTTTCCCTGAGATTCTTGAGGCTTTCCACATTTTCGCTGAGCTTGGACTTCTGCGAATCCGCAACGAAGACAACGCCGTCAGCACCGGCCAAGACCGCTCTCCGGGTCGCGTTGTAGTGCACCTGGCCCGGAACGGTAAAGAGTTTCAAACTCAGTTCGTGTTCCCTGAACCGGCCCAGTTTCAATGACATCAGATCGAAAAACAGGGTCCGATCCTGTGCCGTATTCAGGGAAAACAAACGTGTTCTTCTCTCGGGATCAACCTGTTGGTGGATGAAACGAAGGGAGGTCGTTTTTCCCCCGAGGGCCGGGCCGTAATAGACGATCTTGACCTTGATCAGTCGATTCTGATTGTCGAACTGCACCATTGATCCACCTCGGATTCCCCAATTGGAATCCTCTGTTTCATCAAGAGGTACCGGAATCCTCCGCAGTTGATACCTCGGGTCGGCAAAAGGCGAAAACTGCGGAGACGGGACGGTCAACTGAAGCCGGTCTTTTTGATCGTCGTCGTCGGGGCTGTGGAATTGTGGAAAACCGGCCCCCTACGGCTTTTCAGAGTAGATTTGGGGGGTTTTCCAGGGGGTTGTGGGCGACTGTTGGAAATCCGGCAGAAGGAGCGAAGCGAACTCACTGATGGATTTTCCATAGGCGTCCATAGCCCCCGGCAGACCCGGCAATTCCACAGGCCCTCTCGCTTTGAGGCTTTCTCAGTCCCATGCCGGGGTCCAAAGGCAGGGCCGGAGCGGGAGCAGGAACCGGATCCGGGGCCGGAG
>JANTFG010000239.1 GCA_024763555.1 Thermoanaerobaculales bacterium | reverse complement strand
CTGACCTGAGGGGCCCTGTTGCACGGTTTACACTACCAAAGAAGACTTGGCGGTATTGGCAGCTGGCAGTTGCTTTCGATTCGATCTGGCTCTTTCCGGCGAATAAGGAGGGGGAAGCGCTTCCGCTCGAGCGGCCTCAAGATTGGGAGATCCTCCAGGAGGAGTATGCCAGGGCGCCGGTGACTGTTCGGTAGAGGTTATTGCAGAGGTCGAAGGCCTCCAACAGCTAAGAGTTGAGTTTCCCGCTTTGCTCTTTGCGGTCGTTTTTCTGCATCCGAGACCAATATCGAGTGATAACCCGCCGGCGGCGCGCGGGAAAATAAGCGTGGCATCTCAGCGAACTGAAGGTCGGGACTTTCGCATATGTCCCGACGTTTTGTATTGTCAACTCATGACAACTCCAAGACAGACACAGGCCCTTGAGTTGATCCGGGAACTGGGGATCGTCCGCCAGGTGGATCTCGAAGACCGGGGAATTCCCCGCGGAATACTCTACCGACTGGTCCTCGATGACCTGCGCAGCGGTTCCAGGCTTGAAGGGATTTGGCCCCCCGGCGGCCCCTGGTCCGGCCCGTAGTGGGCCGCACAGCATGACAGACTCATCACAGGAGATTATTACTGTCTCCTTTGCATCCGAGTGGGCTGGCGTGACGCCCCGACAAAACCGGCGCTCGAGGGCAAGCCCAGGCACGGCCCGGCTTGCTTCGGATCCGCCGAAAATCGACACGAGTCAATCGGCGAAGGAGTGGGGTTGGGTATGTGGACGGCTCGAGAACGGGCTCGACGCATTCCAGACCTACCGGCTCCTCGTCGAAGGGGCCCGGGGACGCCGGCGCGGCGATGTCGGCCGCTACGCTCGGCGTACGGTCCGAAAAGCCCTTGTTCATGTAGGGCGTTCAGACTGGCTGTCGTGATTTCTTCGGAGGGCTGGTCATGATGGAAGTTGTTTGCCGCCATCGGCTCGGTTGCTCCGAAACACATCCTGCGTTCTTTCCGCGAGCCGACCGTGAGCCACCTGATGTTGGCGCCCTTTGGGGTAGCCCAAATCCCTGTGACTACAATTATTGGACGCGGTCGGTAGAGCTCGAGGACTTTCTGGGGCGCATAGCGCCAGGGGCGGGGACGTCTGAAAATGACCTTCGCTTTGCCTTGATCCTGATGGGTGGCTGGTGCGGTTTCGACCGACACTGAAACATCTGAAAGTACGGCCCCGTGGGGGACGGTAGGGTGAAAATACTTTCGCGTTATCCCGTAGTTTTCACCTACTATGGCTTGGGGGTGGTTTGTCTTCCTACCCCAAATCGCCCTCCACTTGACAAACGGGAGCTAATGGGTGGCACTGAGGCGATGTGCAGAATGTGGTCCTTGACATTGTTAACGTTTAGGGTTAATAATATTAGAGTGATGGGGATGCATGGAAATCACGTTCAAATCGTCAAAGCTCCGGAAGAACTGCACCCAGGACAAGGTAATCACGAAGACGCATGGTCCCAAACGGGGCAAGATCCTGAAGCGTCGTCTTATCCAGCTTCAGGCCGCTCCGAATCTGGCGACTATGAAGATGCTGCCAGGGAACTGTCATGAGCTGTCGAGTGACCGAAAAGGCACTCTCGCGGTCTCTCTCGATGGCCCGTATAGATTGATCTTCGAGCCTGCGGAGGAGCCTCCTCCAGCAACCGAAGATGGCGGCCTTGATTGGGATGCTGTGACCGCTATCCGCATCCTGGAAGTGGAGAACTACCATGAGTAGGACAGCCACACATGAATTCGAACCGGACTTCGTATCACTGCCCGGCGAAACCCTCCAGGAGGTCTTGGAGGAGAGGGGGATTTCGCAGGCAAACCTGGCCGAAAGAACGGGCAGGCCGAAGAAAACCATAAATGAAATCGTGCAGGGTAAGACGGCGATCACCCCTGAAACCGCCTTGCAGCTGGAACGGGTGCTCGGAGTACCGGCGACGTTCTGGAACAATCTTGAGAGAGACTATCGCGAAAACCTCGCTCAAATAGAAGAGCGGGAGCGTTTGCTGGCACACGTTGACTGGCTTGGCCGAGTGCCCTTCAGAGCGATGATCAAAAAGGGCTGGATCAGGAAGTGTTCGGACAATGTTGAACAGCTCAGAGAGGTTCTCAACTTTTTTGGGGTCGCCTCGCCAAATCGCTGGGAGGAAGTGATCGGCCAGCGTGCGGCGGCGTTCCGCGTTTCCACCGCATTTGAGGTAGACAATGGGGCTCTGACAGCCTGGCTTCGCAAGGGGGAGATCGAAGCACAGCGTCTTCAATGTAAGCCGTTCGACAAGAATGAATTTCGCCAAGTCCTCTTCGAGGCGCGATCGCTTTCACAACGGCCTCTCCCTGAAGTGTTCTCGGAGCTGCAAGATAATTGTGTTCGTGCCGGTGTGGCTGTCGTAGTTGTTCCGGAGCTGCCGAAGACGAGGGCCAGCGGAGCTACACGGTGGCTTTCGAAAAACAAGGCCCTCATGCAACTCAGCTTTCGTTACAAACGAGAGGATGTTTTCTGGTTTACGTTCTTCCACGAAGCGGCGCATATTCTTCTTCACGGCAAGCGTCAGGTGTTTGTGGATTCAGGGAACTTTGTCGGTGAGCCGGAAGAAGAGCAGGCCAATCGGTTTGCAGCGGACCTTTTGATTCCTTCAAAACAGCTCCAGAAGTTCTTGGATAAAAGGGCGGTAGCAAAAGAAGACGTTATTCGCCTTGCGCGGGAGGTCGGTATTGACCCGGGCATCGTGGTTGGACGTCTACAAAACGACAAGGTAATCGAACACAGTCAATTGAATGACCTTCGGAAAGTGGTCGAACCTGAAGCGTTTTTTGCTGTGGTAAACGTCCGATGATATCCGCTCTTGTTTAGCGGGTTGCTGAACCATAGAATTACAACGACGGAAGGCTCAATGGAAAAAGCGAGAATCGAGACAGCTGGCACCGATAGGGCCACAAATCAACCCGTCGGAGTTGGTGAAGAACAGGTCTATCGGAATCGAATTGCAGACAAGCTTCCCAAACGAAAGGCCTTCAGACTCATTGACACTTTTTCTGGTGCAGGGGGTATGACCTTAGGGTTCGTTCACAAGGAATACGGCCTCACATCGGCGCCGGGCTTTAGGAATTCAGGAGCTTGCGTCATCACCTTGACCCCTCCGCCCCCCTTTTCATGACGATTTCGGACAGTCTCCGATCGAGGTCGTCGAGGAAGGAGGCAAAGCCCGGGTCCTCTGTGCGCCGTCGCGATCCCTCCCCGACCCACCAACTGACAAGGTCCGGATTCTTGTTCAAGACTCCGGCCAGGTCACGGCGACTCTGCTCCCACCGCTCCGCACCCAGCGTGGCCACAAGACGCCTCGCTTTCGCGATCTCCCGGTCCCGGAATTTCGAGGAGAGTCGTTCTCGGTTGAATCCGCCGATCTCGCATAGCAACGCAACAAACCGCTCCGCGTCCAATCTCGGCCCTTCAAGAGCCATGCTTCGACCAAGCTCATCCACAGGTCCCGGCTCGGCCGTCAACTCCAACTCAGGATCGTTGACAAAGGGATGCCATGGCCGTTCCCCATCCTCAGCTCCTGGTTTCGTCCCCGCCCGGATTTAACCGGGACGGAGCTGTTTGCATCCGGGGCCCACCATTCTTCATCTCGTCGATTCCACCGGAATCCATACGCCGATCCAGTCATCACAATCGCCGGCCGACCCCAGGCTTTCGCTTTCCAGGTCCACGACACGCTCTGAAATTGGGTTTCCAACAGAACCCGGGCACAATCCTCCCGGGCCTCCTCACTCTTTTCAATCTTCCCCGCCTTCAGCCGGCTCAGAAGTGGATGGCGTGGCTGCGCTGCTCCCTCAGGGAAAGATGCGCTCCTCCGAGCCGGGGAATCGGATTCTTCCTCCTCAGGTATCGGCCATTCTCCCTCATACGGCCAATCTCTGAGCGAATATAGTCCTCGCTCCCCACGGCCACCCCCTCCGCCCGGTATCTCATTCTTGAGAAATCGGGCTCAGCACTCTGACTCGCCCCGGGGCAGGATCACCCGGAAACGGGTCTGGACATCCTCGATGGAGTCCAGGCTGATCTCACCGCCCATGCGCTGTACCAGGTGCTTGACGATGGCCAGTCCCAGGCCGAGGCCGGCCTCTCCCGGCGTCCTCGCCTGATCGACTCTGTAGAAGCGCTGGGTGACCGCGACCAGCTCTGAGGGCGGAATGCCCCTTCCGGAGTCGACGACCTCCAGGATCAGAGCCTCCGACTCTTCCCGCGCCGAAAGCCTCACCCAGCCTCCGGGACGGTTGTACTTGACGGCGTTATCCACGAGGTTGGACAGCACTCGGCTCAGGGCACGGCGATCGAAACACCAGGAGATTTCGGCGCCCTCTTCAAGCTGCAATTCAACCCGCCCCCGCTCGGCGACATCGCTGAAATCACCCACAATCTCCCGCAGCAGCGGCCGCAAATCCTGAAGTTCAGGGTGAAGTTCCATCTCGCCGGTCTCGATGCTCGCCAGCTCATGCAACTCTTCCGTCAACCGCGTGATGCGCTCCACCTGACGCACGAGACGGGGGGCCGCCCCTGCCGGCAGCTCGTCCCCAAGGGTCTCGACCGTGGTCCGGATGACCGTCAGCGGAGACCGGAGTTCGTGGGCGAGGTCCTGGACAAAGCGCCGCCTCAACTCCCCGGCTCGCTGCCTGGCGCCGACTTCTTCCATCAGAATCAGGATGCCGCCCGCGGAGAGGGCCGAAACACCGATTCCCCAGATCCCACGGGAGTTCTCCAGCTGCAGGGAGCGGGAAGAGCCTCCGCCGAGGACGCTTGGCGCGGCCTCAAGAATCTCGGGCGATCGTTCGACCTCCGGAAGCCGCCGTCCAATCAATTCCTCCTCGCCCAGGAAGTTCCCCGCCCGTGGGTTCGCGCGGATGATCTTCAGCTCCTCATCGAGGATGAGGCAGCCCTCTCGCATCGCGGCGAAAAGATCCTCGATCAACTTCTCGCAGAGTTCCGCCCGGAGCTGCTGCTCCGCAATCTCCTGATGCAGTTTCCGGAGTCGCGCGGCCAGGGCATGGGGAGAGTCCAGCTCCTCCTCCTCGAGCAGCTCCCCAAGCGGCGCCAGGCGGCTGCGCCACAGGATGAAGGCGGGAAGCAGCGTCACCAGGATCCAGAGGGCCGGCGCTAGGGATATTCCAAGCCTCATCCCGAAAAACATCAGGGCCGCGGCCGGGAGCAGGAGGAGCAGCCCGAGAAGGACAAGAGAAAGCCGGGAGTGTTTCATCTGTAGCCGCGGAATCGATAGCCCGTTCCGATGACGGTCTCGATGATTTCAGAGCCCAGCTTCTTTCGCAGGCTGCGGATGTGGACGTCGATGGTCCTGGTTTCGATCTCGCTGGAAAGCCCCCAGATGCGCTCGAGGATTCTCTCGCGGGAGACCACTCTCGAGCTGTTGGTGATCAGAAACCAGAGCAGATCGAATTCCCGCTGTGTCATTCGAATCTCTTCGCCGTCAAGGAGAATCCGGCGAGCCGAGCGGTCGATCTTCAGGCGACGATCTTCAAAGATTTCCTCGGGAACATTGCCGTCGAGCCGGCGTCGGCGAAGCAGTGCCCGGATCC
>JANTFG010000238.1 GCA_024763555.1 Thermoanaerobaculales bacterium | reverse complement strand
GTCCCGGGCGGGAGGGGGCCTTTGCGATCTTGGCGATCTTTGCGTGAGAATGTGTTCATGCCTTCGGGTGGGTGGGCGGCTCCGTGTCCTCCGCGTGAAGTTATCTTCATGCCTTCATCTCTTCGGCCGGGCGGGGGCCCCCGATCTTGGCGCACTTTGCGTGAAAATGCCTTGGGTGGGCGGGTGGCTCCGTGTCCTCCCCGTGCTCTACCACGGGGATGTGTTCATGCCCCCGGGAGGGCGGGCAGAGTCACAACCGGTGCGGGAGCAGCAAACCGACGCCGAAACCGAAGCAACCGTGGTTCTTTGAGCGAATTGCGGGAGCGATGATTGCGGTTTCTGATTCTGAAGCCGGAGCTGAGAGGCCGTGGCCGAAATCAATGCGGTCGTGGGTTGTTTCGACCACTGCGAACCTGACTCTGCCGGCTCAGACTCGGGTTTCGGGCGTGAGGGCCCGCTCCGGATGCGGCTCCTGCTCCTGCCCCGGTTCCTGTCACAGAGCCTGTCCCTTGAGCCGGAGCGGATTGCCGGAGGGAAGCTTGTATCCCGACGCCTTCCCTTCGCACGGGCAGGCCGTGAAACTGCCGTACTCACGGGGACGCTTCGCCTCACACCAAGCCACAACGCAGATACCTCACCCGGGAGCATCGTCTCCTCTGAAATATCCGGGTCCCTCCCAGTGTTAGGAGAACCATGATTACGATTATCTCAGCGAGCAATCGCCCGGAAAACCTGAGTCAACACATTGCGGGCTTCCTCGCCCGGGAGACAGAAGCTCGAGGCATCGAATATCGAATGCTGGATCTTCAAAAACTCCCGCCCGAGCTGATGTCCCCCGGGTCCTACGCCTCGAAACCTGCCGAGTTCCAGCCCTTCCAGAAAGCCGTCCTGAAGGCCCGGGGAATCATCATGGTCCTCCCGGAATACAACGGTTCCTTCCCCGGGATCGCAAAATATTTCGTCGACATGCTTCAGTTCCCCGAAAGCCTGTCCGGAGTCCCTTCCGCCTTCGTCGGCCTTGCCGCCGGCCGCTGGGGCGGCCTTCGCGCAGTCGAGCAGATGGAGATGGTCTTCCAGTACCGAAAAGCTCATCTCTACGGGAATCGTGTATTTCTTCCCGCCGTCCCGAAACTCCTCGATGACTCCGGAACTCTCACGGATCAGGAAACCCGGGACCGCCTTCTCCAGTTTCTCGATGGCTTCCTCGGCTTCGCCCGGGCTCTTGCAGGCTGAACCTCGCGGATGGTTTGAGAGCCTATCGCTGTCTTCCACCCCCCAAGGCTGACGACCTCCATGAGACCGTGGATCGGCTACAATGAGGCAACTCGAATCCGGGGGATCCCGGTTTCAGGTTCTCAGCTCTGAAGGGATGGTCGATGCCTGTCGATCCGGAAATTCGCGTCTTTGTCGAAAAAATGAAAGCTGCCGGGCTCCCGCGTCGGGCGATTGATTCCTTCGTCTACCATCTCCGGAACCTGCTGGACGGCAATGCCGGCCTGCTGAGAGAATCGGATATTCTGCCGATCCCTTCCCTGCCGGACAGCGAGACCTTCGAGCACTCCCGGCCACTTGGGGAAAAGACCCTTTCGAAAGTCGTCATCATCAAGCTCAACGGCGGCCTGGGAACAGGAATGGGACTGACGGGCCCGAAATCCCTGATTCCGCTCCGGGACGGCCTCTGTTTTCTCGATCTCATCGCCCGCCAGATCCTCAAGCTCCGGGAGGAGTATCGCTACCCGCTTCCCCTGATCCTGATGAACTCCTTTAGAACTCGCAGCCGATCCCTGGAGATTCTCGAAAAATATCCAGAAATCAAACTTCGCGGCCTTTCGATCGATTTTCTCCAGAACCGGGTCCCCAGGATCCGCCGGGAAGATTTCAAGGCTGTCGAAAACCCGGAGGATCCCGAGATGGAGTGGTGCCCTCCGGGTCACGGGGATCTCTACACGGCTCTGAGCACCTCCGGTGTGCTCAACGAGTTGATGAGCCGGGGTATCGAATATGCCTTCATCTCGAATTCCGACAACCTCGGCGCCGTGCTGGACCCTGGGATTCTCGGCTACATGGTGGAACATGACATCGACTTCCTGATGGAGGCAGCCGACCGCACGGCGTCCGACCGCAAGGGCGGGCATCTCTGCATCCGCCGGGGCGAAGGTCTGAGCCTCAGGGAAAGCGCCCAGTCAGCTCCTGAGGAAAGAGACTCTTTCCAGGACATCGGGCGATACCGCTATTTCAACACGAACAATCTCTGGGTCCACCTTCCCTCCCTGGCCGCGCTGATGGACCACCACGGGGGCTTCCTGCCGCTGCCGACGATCGTCAATCGAAAAACACTCGACCCGAGGGACCCGCTGTCCACTCCGGTCATCCAGCTCGAAACCGCGATGGGCGCCGCGATCTCGCTCTTTCCGAATGCCGCCGCGGTCCGCGTCTCGAGAAGCCGCTTCTCCCCGGTCAAGAATACTTCGGACCTCCTCGCCGTCCGTTCAGATGCCTTTGAACTGACACCCGGGCGCAGGATTATTCTCAGTCCCGAGCGATCCCGCCCGCCGCAAATCACCTTGGATCAGGATGTCTATCGCATGCTGACGGATTTCGAGGCTCATTTCGCCTCGGGTGTACCCTCTCTCAGGAAATGCGAGAGTTTGACGGTCTCCGGGGACGTTTATTTCGGCGCCGACATTCAGATTTGGGGAGATGTGCGCATCGTCGCCGAGGAGGCCCCGGCCCGGATCGAGGACGGAAGCATCCTCGAGGGAGAACTCAGGCTTTGAGCAGTCGACGGTCCCGGTAGAAACCGGTCAGCGCTTCGGCTTCGCCGGTCACCTTCTCTGCCCGACGGGGCTCATCCATCAGGCTGCTGATCTGAATCCGGAGCTTCTCCACCCTCAATCCCCGCCGCGTGACGAATAGCCCTCAGGGCGCAGGCCGGATAGCCCAGACACTGTTCGCAGACCGGATCTTCGACATGGCGAAAGTCCTCCGGAGCACAGATCGTGATTGAGGGATCGACCGCAGCCTCAAGCTCCTCCACGAAGGGTTCCAGGCCCGCCGGGATTTTCCCTGCGACACGGCTCTCCTCCTCAGCCCGGCGTACCGCGGGATCCCAGCGCCGATTCTGCTCCCCGGCCCGGCTCCCCTCGACCCTGAGCTCCCGCCCGGCTCTTCGCTTCTTCAACTCAAATTCCAGCTGCCTCCGACTCGGCATTCGCCTGATCAGCAGGAAATACAGGTAGCCCGTGGACATACCGACCACGTAGGCAAGGCCTCCCAGAAACCCCATCTGAAATCCCTGAAAAACCAGGAAGGCTCCCCCGAGCACCGCCAGGTACTTGACCTTGACCGGCAGGATGAAAAAGATCAGGAACTCCGTGTCCGGATAGATCGTCGCGTAGGTGAAAAGCAGGGAGGTTGCAAGGAAGATGTCACCGCCCAGCGGTATCCCGAGCATCAGGGCCGTTCCACCCGCGCCACCGATCGAGATCAGCCAGAAGAACAGAAATCGCGGCGAACCCCACTGCTCCTCCAGCGGCCGGGCCATGATCCAGAGCACCAGCATGGAAAAAAAGAAGGAAATCATGCCCCCGTGGATAAACTGAAAACTCAGCAGGGTCCACGGTCGGGCCGCGATCATCCCGGGAATCAGGGCCAGCGCACTTGGATCACCCTGACCGGTGGAGGTCATGAAGAAGATCGCAAAGTGGGCAAAGAGCAGGCCCTCCGTCAGATGCCAGATTTCCCTCTTCATCAACGCCTCCCAAGCCTTCGCTCCATCTCGTCCTGTCCCAGGCGGAGAACGATCGGACGCCCGTGCGGGCAGCGGTAGGGATCCCGCGTCCCCGAGAGATCTTCCAGCAGGGCCCGCTGTTCGACCTCCTTGAGAGGATGATTGACCTTGATCGCCGCCCGACATGAGAGTGAGGCGGCCAGTTCCTCCCGGAGTTTCTCCACCAGCCTCTCCGGCGTCCCGCCGATTTCGGTAGCCCGGTCCAGAATTTCCTCGAGGAAGGCCCCTGCTTCCTCTCCGTCAAGCTCCGGAGGCAGAGAACTCACGCGAATGGTCTCCGGCCCGAAGATCTCTGCATCGACTCCAACCGCCTCCAGCACATCTGAGATCCCGGGCAGGGCCGCAACCCTCGCTTCGTCCATCTCCAGCACAAGCGGCATCAGAAGACCCTGGGATGGAGAAGAACGGCTCTGCAGGCGATCGAGGAACTTCTCGTAGAGCACCCGCTCATGGGCAACGTGTTGATCGACAATCAGAAGACCGTACTCATCTTCAAGAAGGAGAAATGAATTCCGATACTGGGCCAGAAGTCGACCGAATGGTGTGTCCGCCGGGCCGGGCCTCGCTCCCGAGCGGGTCGATGTACGCGATGAAAAACCCGAAAAGACGGCCTCCGACTTTCCTTCCTGGTCCAGTTTCCTCCCGTAAGCCGGATGCTCGAAAAGCGAGGCCTGCAGCTCCCGACCCGCCTTCGCTTCCCCGTCTGAGACCCGGGTATCCGGGCGGGTTCCTTGCTGTTCCCCCGACTCGATCCGCCCTTCTCCCTCCCAGACACTCTCCACCTTATGGACGGGCACCGTCGAATGCCCCGTTTCCAGCAGCCGCCGCAAGGCTCGCTCGATCAGGGCGAAAACCGCTCCGGAACGGGCAAATCGAACCTCGGCTTTCGCGGGATGAACATTGACGTCGATGACATCCGGGGGCAGGCTCAGGGAGAGAACGATATGAGCCCCGCCGAATCCCCCCGCAGCGGAACGCAGAACCCGAAAGACTGCTGCAACCATCAGGCGATCTCTCACCCACCTCCCGTTGACCAGCAGACTGACCTTCGGCCTCCCGGAACTCTCCATCTCCGCCAGGAGGCCCCAGACCCTCATGCCGCCTCCTGAAGCCTCAAAGTGGTGGATCGAGCCCACCTTTCTCCGACGGAGGAGATCACGGAGGCGTTGCTGAACGTCGTGCGTCGGGGGCGCCTCGATCAGAAGTCGACCCCCGTGACGCAGGCTGAGCCCGACCTCCGGCCGCGCCATCACCATCGCCATCAGGGCTTCCTGGACGTGGCGCAATTCGGTTTCCGGCGCATGCAGGAATTTGCGACGGGCCGGAGTATTGAAAAAGAGATCCCTGACCTCAATACTCGTCCCCCGTCCCCGAGCCATCGCCTCGACACCGAGGATCCGTCCTCCTTCGATGGTGATGACACATCCGCCCCGGGAAGGATCGGTCGCGCTGGACAACCTCATGCGCGAGACCGCTGCGATCGAGGGCAGGGCCTCGCCGCGGAAACCCAGGGTCGCGATTCGATCGAGGTCCGAGGCATTGCTCAGTTTCGAGGTCGCGTGACGCTCCAGTGCGAGAAGGGCTTCATCCTCATCCATTCCCGTCCCGTCGTCACAGACACGGATCAGGCGTCTCCCACCCGCTTCCAGCTCAACATCGACCTGCCCGGCCTCCGCATCAAGGGCGTTTTCCACCAGTTCCTTGACCACCGAGGCGGGTCGTTCCACAACCTCGCCTGCCGCAATCCGGTTGATGACGTGATCATCGAGAATCCTGATTCGGCCGCTCACCTCAGCACCCTCCAGCAGAAGTGAACATGGGCGGGCGGAAGAAAAAACAGAAACTCAGCATCACCCGAGGAGGATAACGCGAATAG
>JANTFG010000237.1 GCA_024763555.1 Thermoanaerobaculales bacterium | reverse complement strand
AGCTGGGCCTGGATACCCAGGGGAAACTCCGCTTCCTCAAGGCGATATGTGAGACCTCGCCCATGACCACCGGGCGCTCCTGGGTCACTGAGGTCAACTGGCCGCTGTGGGAGGGCCCCCACTCTCCGGCGGGGCGCTGCGTTTCCGTTGATGAGGAGACTCAGGCGGACTACCTCGCGAGGTACTATCTTCTCAGTCTTGCGAGTGGTTTCGTCGAAAGGGTCTACTGGTGGCGCCTCGCTGCGCGGGGCTACGGTCTGGCGACGGTGGAGCCGGATGGGCGACTGAGACGCCGTCCTTCATGGCATGCCCTGAGGACGCTGAACGCCCTCCTTGGCGGCAGTAGTTTCGTCAGGGAGCTGCCTTCGCCGGATCAGGCGTGCGTCTACGAGTTTGAGACTCCTGATGGTGGTGTAGTTGCTGCGTGGAGCATGGAGAGGGGCGTGGAGGCGCAGCTTCCGGGGCCAACGGTCCAGTGCCTCTCCCGGGATGGCGAGGAATTGCCTCTCCCGGGGTCCCTTAAGGTCAATCTGGGGCCTTCCGTCCAGTATTTTCGTCTATCCGGGGAGTGATGATGATCTACCGTCTGGCCCGTTCGCTGCTTTTCCGTATCAACCCTGAGCTTGCTCATGGCGTCGTCGCAGGTCTGATGGCACGATCGGGTGGATTCTCCCCGATCCGGGCCGCGGTGAAGGAGGCCTTCCCCGTGCCTGAAAGCCAGGGTGTCGACGCCTTCGGCCTGCATTTCCCGAACCCGGTGGGACTGGCGGCCGGATGGGATAAGGAGGGCGAGGCATGGTGGGGCGTTTCGGCACTGGGCTTCGGTCACGTGGAAATCGGCACCGTAACACCGAAACCCCAGCCGGGAAACCCGAAGCCCAGGGTCTTCCGTCTCCCCGAACATCGGAGTTTGATCAATCGGATGGGATTCCCGGGGTCGGGCGCGGAAGTCGTGGCTCGAAATATCGCCCGGGTGCCCGACCGTGGAAATCTCATTCTCGGCGTCAATATCGGGAAACAGAAGACGACGCCCCTGGAGGATGCCGCCGAGGATTACTGTGTCCTGATGGAGAAATTCGCACCCATGGCGGATTATCTGGCGGTCAATATCTCGTCGCCGAATACGCCGGGGCTGAGAAAACTCCAGCACCAGGAGAGTCTCAGGCCCCTGCTGGGTCGAGTTGCGGAGCAGAAGGATAGACTCCAGCAGGAGCTTGGTCGACGCGTGCCCTTATTGGTCAAGGTGGCTCCGGACCTGGACGACGAGGGCATCCGTGGCGCGGTGGATGCCATTGTCGAGGCCGGGATGGACGGGCTGATTGCCACAAATACGACGATCGGCAGGAAGGGCGTTGAGGATTCGCCCCTTGCCGATGAGACCGGGGGCCTGAGCGGGGAAGCGCTTCGGGATCTGTCCATGGATTTCCTCGGGAAAGTCCTTGGGTACCTCGGCGGTGCCATCCCGGTGATCTCGGTGGGTGGCATCATGACCGCTGATGATGCTCTGGCCCGACTGGATGCAGGCGCCGCCCTGGTTCAACTCTTTACCGGTTTGATCTACTCGGGTCCTGGACTGCCGTCGGCGATTGTGAAGAGTGTGATTCAAGGGGCAGAGAAACTGACAGGCTCGTCCAATGACGGTGGCTGACCTATGAGGGGATCTGTTCTCAGGGAGCGATCCAACAGATGTCAGACCTGAAGGAGGCGTTGAGACCAGTGCGCCGGCCCGCGGCGCCTCATTGCGGAGGCCGCGAGCGGGGGCAGGGAGGTAGCATGGAAGCCAGATGCTCCAAATGCGTGTTGCCGGAGCTTTGTTTCTGGACGATCGGGCCGGTGTGGCCGAAAATCAGCTCCGGGATTCTTCTGCTTGCGCTCGTTGTTTTCATGTCGCCACGCCATGCCTTAGGAACTGAGGATCCTCTCATCCTGACGGCGCCGATGCTGGTCGAAGAGCCGGCTGAGTTCGGAAATGTCATTGTTTATGGTGCGGGGGAGTTGAGGGTCAGCGGTGTCCGGGATCCCGGAGTTCGTTTCTCGGGGAATGTGCTGGCGATCGAGGGCGGCAGGATCGTTTTTGAGGACTCGGTCGTTCAATTCCTCAGCGAGTATCATGGTCAATTCGCTCTGGTAGCCCTTGACGGTGGTGAGATTGAAGTCCGGCGCTGTGATTATCGGGTGCCGCAGTATGTGCAACATGGGATCGTCACGGGAGGCGACGGCCATGCGTTGATCGAGGATAGCGATTTCTGGTTTGTGCAACTGGTTCCGATGGATGAGTCCCTGATCGAGGCCCGCCGCCTGAACGGTTCCTTCGAGGTGGTTGTCCAGAACGAGGCCCAAGTGCTCATTGAAGACATCCCGCGAGATTCCGGGCAGGGTTCGCTCTGGGTCTGGCCGGAGTTCCCCTCTGGAAGTCGAGCCGTCTATTCGCCTCCATCGACCGGGCCTGTCGAGGCATGGTCTTTTCCACCGCCCGGAAGCACGGGAATCGGGCAGCACTGTACTCTGAGACGATGTGAAGTCCTGCTGTGGCCCATGTTGGTGCGGGAGGGATGCGATCTCACGCTGAAGGATATCCCGGAGGAGAACCGTGTGATTGTCGGTCTGCATCTCCCAAATTCCCTGCGCCTGGAAGGCCTCGTCAACCAGGCTCCGGTCGGGACCGGGAATGTGGAGATTTCCGATCGCAGCATCCGCCTGGAGAATGCCTCCATCGATACCTGGAATGTCTACCCTGAGAGGGATGCCGAGGTCGAGCTTCAAGATTCGGTGGTGGGAGAGGCCCTGGCTTTCGAGCAATCGACCCTCCGTCTCTACAATACCGTCGTTGACGGTACCGGGGGCTTTTTTGGATCCGAGGCAAGTTCCACGGTCACAGCGGAAAACTCCACTTTCACCTGCGATGTGCAGGCGACGGGAAACTCAACGATGAGTTTCAAAGACTGCCTGGTGCGAGCCCTCGGACAGGGAGAGGGCTCAATCCGTGTCGGAGCCTATGATACGGCCCGCCTCTTTCTCGGTCAGACAGTCGTTGCCGGGACCGAGGAAGGCTCGGCGGTCTTGAGCCTTGGGGGAAGGGGAGAGCTGGCGGTCGCGGCTCTCGAAACGATTCCCGATCGTGCTCCCGGCCCTGGGGAAACCCTGCCCCTCAGGGGTTGGGTCGGAGTCTACAGCCTCGATCCGGGCCTCACGAGACAGAGTTGGTCGCTGTCGGTCGGCTCAGCCTGTGGCGGACCGACAGGGCTCATCGCGTCCGGCAACGAGCCCGTTGATGGCGGTATTCTTGCCGACTGGAGCAACTCTGATCCCGGGAAGCCGATGAGAATCGTCGTTGATGTACAGGATGGGGCTGAACGGTGGCTGTCCTTTGAATGGAAGGTTGCAGAGGATCTGATTCCGGTGACATGCGCTCCACGTGAGGGGCAGCTGCGGCCGGGTTTTTGAAGCCGATGGGCAGGCGCACCGTGAGGTCCCGCTATAATTGACTGATGCCGAAGCTGATCCTGATGCGCCATGGAAAGAGTCGCTGGGACGAGGGCCCGATCGCGGACCACCAGCGTGGCCTGGCGCCGAGAGGCATCAAGGCCGCCCGGAGGATGGGACGATTTTTGGCCGGGTCCGGGATCTCGCCCGATGTGATCTTCAGTTCGGATGCCGAGCGGGCGCTGAAAACCGCTGAGCTGCTTCGAGATGCCGCCGGATGGACGTGTGGACTGAATGCCGAGTGCGGTCTTTACGGCTGTTCCACCTCGGAGCTTCTCGATGTTGTTTCCGACCTTCCTCCATCGGCGGAGACGGCGCTTCTGGTCGGGCACAACCCCGCGATGGCCGATGCGGTTTCCCAGCTGGCCGGCGGCGCCTTGCTCCGATTCCCGACGGCCGCCGTTGCATGCTTCAAAATCGACGGGGAGTGGGCCCATCTTGAAAGAGTCTTCAGTGAGCTGAGGTGGCTGTTGATTCCGCGTCTGCTCCGGGGCGATTCCTGAGAGATCCTATCTCCAGTCGTGTTCCGGTTGCGGCCGGTTTTCGAGGATGGCTTCGATTCGGGACACGATTCCCTGGTCGAGCTTTTCCGCCACCTCGAGTGCCTGCATGTTTTCACGGACCTGTCCGGGTCGGGATGCGCCGGTGATGACGGTGCTGACATCCGGGTTTTTCAGGCACCAGGCCAGGGCCAGCTGCGCCGTCGTACATCCCAGGTCTTCAGAGACCGCCTCCAGCTTTCGGACCTTTTCGACCCGCTCTCGGGCCTCGGCATTTTCAAAGCGTTCGCGAAGCCACTCATAGCCCGGCACGAGGGCCCTGGAGCCCTCCGGAATGCCCTCGTTGTACTTTCCGGTCAGAAGACCGGATGCCAGTGGACTCCAGATCGTCGTGCCCAGCCCGATGTCGTCATAAAGGAAGGCGTATTCCCGTTCCACGCGATCGCGGTGGAACATGTTGTACTGAGGCTGTTCCATCAGCGGCGGAGTCAGGTGTTCCCGCCTCGCGAGATGCCAGGCATGGAGAATTCGATCCGCAGGCCACTCCGATGTGCCCCAATAGAGAGCCTTTCCGCTGCGGATCACGGCATCCATCGCCCGGACAATCTCCTCGATCGGCGTGTGGAGATCGAAGCGGTGGCAGAAGACGAGGTCGACGTAGTCCAGGCTGAGGCGGGCCAGCGAGGCGTCGACTCCCTCTCGAATATGTTTGGCTGACAGTCCCCGGCGGTTGGGCCCCGTGCCTCCCCAGAAGATCTTGGTGGAGACGACGAAACCCTCCCGTTTCCACCCGGATCGGGCAAGGATCTTCCCCATGATTGTCTCGGCGACCCCGTCGGCGTAGACCTCGGCGTTATCGAAAAAGTTGACGCCGGCATCGTGGGCGACGTGCATGCATTCCTCTGCGAGATCCAGGTCCATCTGAGAACCGAAGGTGACCCAGGCGCCGAAGGAGAGCGCCGAAACTTCAAGTCCTGAGTGTCCAAGAAAACGATATTGCATGATTGACCTCCTCTTCAGGCGTACACCTTCTCACAGTCGGGGTGGATGGAAAAATCTCGAGCTTCTTCCCTTTCCTCAGTTTCTGTTCCAAGTGAGTCTGATAAGACCCAGTTCAAGGGCACGGTCGATGTCCTCCAGAATCACGGTGGATGATTTGGGATGAGCTGTCTCTTCCCCTTCAACGATTCCGATGCTGCAGTTTCTTCCTCTCGCCTTGGCGAGGTACAGGGCCTGATCTGCGAGGTGAACGAGTTCCTCCCAGCCGTACTGCCCGGGCTGCCGGGAGAAGAATGGGTAGAGGACCCAGCCGATGGAGACGGTGATCGGAATCTTCTCTCCTTCCCAGACAAAGACATGGTCTTCAACGGCCATCCTGATCTTTTCGGGAAGTACGGGCGTCGATTCGGGATTGGCGTTGCGGGCCAGGAGCAGAAATTCCTCGCCACCCCATCTGAATAAGGTGTCCGAGGCGCGGATGACCTCTGCAATGGTCCGGGACACTTCCCTGAGCACGTGGTCGCCGGCATCGTGTCCCCAGCTGTCGTTGATTCTCTTGAAGTGATCAAGATCCAGCATGAACAGGGCCACGGAAGAGTTGATTCGATCCGAGGCGCCGTCGATGAAAGCGCGTCGGGTCGAGGCGAGTTCGCCCGGGATTTCCTCTTCGAAGAAGCGGCGATTGAACAAGC
>JANTFG010000236.1 GCA_024763555.1 Thermoanaerobaculales bacterium | reverse complement strand
CGCCTGACGGGAGGGGTTGCAAGCCTTTATGAGGGCGTGAAGGAGTAGGAGATGGAGAAGAAGCTCGATGGAAAGAAGATCGCTGCGGCGATTACCGAAGAAGTCCGGGACGGTGTCCGGGAAATGCTCGCCCGGGGGATCGCCCCGCGTCTGGACGTCCTGCTGGTCGGGGACGATCCCGCATCTGAGGTCTACGTCGGATCCAAGGGCCGAATGTGCGAGAAACTTGGAATCGCCTCGACCACCCACCGCCTGCCGGCGGGAACCGGAGCTGAGGAGATCGCCACCCTGATCCGTCGGCTCAATGAGGACGAAGCGGTTGACGGTATTCTGATTCAGCTGCCCCTTCCCTCCCACCTCCCCACCCGCGAACTCCTGGAACTGATCGATCCGCTCAAAGATGTCGACGGTTTCCATCCCGAAAACATCGGGAGGCTGCAGCAGGGAAGACCCCGCCTCGTCCCCTGTACGCCGGCCGGAATCATGGAGATGCTCAGGCGCGAGGAAATCCCGATCGAAGGCCGCCGCGCCGTCGTGATCGGGCGCTCGGATATCGTCGGTAAACCGATGGCCATGCTGCTGATGCACGCCAATGCTACGGTGACGATCTGTCACTCGCGGACCAGAGACCTCGCCTCGATCACCGGACAGGCGGAGATTCTCATCGCCGCGGCCGGCTCAATGTCGCTGATCGGCGCCGAACACGTCTCCGAGGGCACGGTGGTTGTCGATGTCGGCATGCACCGCCTCAGTGATCCAACGCGTTTCGAAGAACTCTACGGCTCATCCGAAAAGAAACGGGCAGCCTTTGAAAGACGGGGTTCGGTCCTGACCGGAGATGTGGATTACATGGCGGTGGCGCCCAAAGCCTCCCGGATCACCCCCGTGCCCGGCGGTGTCGGCCCATTGACCATCGCGATGCTGATGCACAACACCCTCCACGCGGCCCGCCTGCGTCGGGAGGGCGTGGATGACAGCTGAAAATCACCCCTGTCTCGTGGGATTGACCGGAGGCCTGGCCTCGGGTAAATCCACCGTCGCGAGAATGCTCAGCGAGAGTAATATCCCCATCCGGGACGCTGACGGAATTGTTCACCAGCTCTACCAGGCCGGGCAGGCGGGAAGTCATTGTGTCCGCGAGCTGTTCGGCGCCTCGATGCTCGATAAAAGCGGCGCCGTCGACCGGCGGGCCCTGGCCGCCCGGATCATGCGAGACGAGGAGGCGAAGGCAGCGCTCGAGGAGGCGATCCACCCGCTGGTCCGAGGGGAAATCAGCGACTGGGCCCGAAGGGAGTCGGCGCCCATTCTCGTCGTGGAGGCCGCCCTGCTGATCGAAACGGGCGCCGCTTCAGCCTACGATCTCCTGATCGCCGTTCTCTGCGGCAGAAAGGAACAGCGCAGGAGGGCGATCGCCCGCGGGATGTCTCCCGAGCTGGTCGATGCCATCCTCGACCTCCAGACCACCGACGAGATCAGAAGGCGGTCGGCCGATGTCATCATCGACAACTCGGGAAAGCCGGAGGAGCTGCCGGGGGCCGTTGACAGGGCCTGGACAGAAGTCCTCGAACTCTGCAGGGAAAAACCGGGAGTCTGAAAAGAATCGGCGCGACCATCACCGCCACCCCTTACCCCGGCCGGGAGAACGGAGCGAAGGAGTGGAGCAATCGCCCTCTTCAGCTCGGCTCCGGCGCCTTGAAAAGAAAGCGCAGGGGCGGCAGGGCGCCCGCAACAACCATCACGACCAGCGCCAGAATCGGCACAAGATCCGTGGCCATGCTTTCTCGGCCAAGGGTCTCGACAAGGAAGACCCGGATCATAAAGAGCAACTGAAGCCCGAAGATCAGGATCAGGCCGGAGATCAGGATTTCGGGCCTCCGCCCCACCGCCACGGCCACGAGAGTCGCCGCCACGATCGGCACAAAGAGCGCCGCGATGACAAGGAGGGGAAGAAGATCGCCGACACCGGCCCTGAAACTCCAGAATCCCTCCGCCAGCCCGTGACGCAGGATCAGGATCATGACGGGCACTGCCCAGAGCATCAATCCACAGAGCATGCCGTGCACCCAGACCCGGCGGAGAACCCCCACCGGCTCAACGGGCAGGACCGACCAGGCCCTGAGAAAATCTCCCCGACCGACACTCCTCTTCCCGACCAGACTCTCCGCAAGCATGTTGGAGTTGAAGGGCCGGAACAGGGGTTGAAGACCAATGATCAGGAAAACTTCGAAACCGGCAAAGAGAATCCACTCCACCGTCCGGCCTCGAAGATCCAGATACAGGCAGAGGCCGAAAATGAGTACGGCAAGGACAAACCATCCTCCCCAGCTCCTGAGCAGTGGACGCCAGGAATCCCCTGACAGTCGGCGCGCCGGATCCAGGCCTTCACGAAAGGCGAGCGTGGCTCTCTTCCCACTTCTCAAGCCTTCCAAATCCGGCAGCTCGAATCCCGCGAGCAGGAGGGCCAGTGCGGTCAGAAGCAGAGAACTGAGGACCATGCCCGCCCACGTGTCGAAGACCCCACCAACCTGGCGGAACAATGCCGCGGGGATGGCGATGAGGATCGGACGGAGCATGAAGGTCGCTGCCCTCCCAACCGGCAGGGCCCAGACCACAGCCATCGGGAAAAGAAGGAGGATCACAACGAAACCCGGGAGGATTGCCGACACGGACCATGAAGAGTTATAGATCGCAATCAAGACCCATCGCACGACTCCGATGCTCACCAGAGCCAGAGTCGCCTCGGAAAGCGCCCGAAGCCTCATACCGACCGGCAGGGCCGGAGCGGGACAGGTTCCGAGAGGGGCTTCACCCCGGCCGGTCGTTGCTCTGCCCCGGATCACAACCATCAGGACCGCCGGCCACAACCAGAACCAGAGAAACATGACGCCGAAGATCGAAAAACTACCTGCAGCTTCTCCCAGAGATGAGAGATTCGAGCTATTTGGCCATGAGACAGCCGCACCCACTCCGAAGATCAGAAAGGCGAGCCAGGCTTCCGGACTCCGAAGGCAGGCAATCAACCTGAGCCTGAGGTGAACAAGGAAGGAAAGCGCCGATCTGGAGATCATCCTGCGGCCCCCCAATCCAATAGAGCCTCTTCCAGGCTGCGGCTCTCTCCGACCAGGGAGTCGGTTCGACCCTCCCTGATGAGCCTTCCCTGATCGAGCACGAGCAGCCGATCGGCCACCCGCTCCACATCAGCCAGCATGTGGGAAGAGATGATGACGCTTCTCTCCGGATCCCTGACGATATCCAGCACGCTTCCCAACAGAGTCCGGCGCCCCATGACATCAAGACCGGTCGCCGGCTCATCCAGCAGCAGTATCCTGGGCCTGAAGGCCATGGCCGTGATCAGACGAAGCCGCGTCCCCTGGCCTTTTGAGAGCTTGTGAACCTTGTCCCCGGGATCAAGTTTGAACTTCTCGACGAGGGTCTCAACGAGCCCGGCGTCCCAATTCGGGTAATAGCCGGAGAGCATCCGCAGCAGTACCCCGATCCTGAGCGTGAAAAGCGGCATATCGTCAGACATGAAACCAAGCTCTTCCCTCACAGATGGATCGACCCGGGGGTCTCTGCCAAGAACCGAAACCTTTCCCGCCCGGCTCCCGCGGAGACCGGCCAGACGCTCCAGGAAGGTCGTCTTGCCGGCGCCATTGGGACCGACCAGGCCGACGACCTCTCCGGGTCCAAGCGACCACTGGTCGATCTCGAGTGAAAAGGCACCCCTGCGAATTTCAAGATTCGAGACTTCTATCAGTTCACTGCTCATGGTCTTTTTCCTCTCCTGCGATCAGTTCCTCAAAAAGCTTTCTCATCTCCGCATTTTCGAGCCCCATCCGCCGCGCCGTATGGATTAACTCATCGAGATCCTCCCGGACTTTCTTCAGCGCCTGTTCATGGGAGGCTCTCTCGATCTCTTCGGCGACGAAGCTCCCGTATCCCTGACGCCTGATGATCAACCCGGCGTTCTCCAGCTCGGCATAAGCCCTCCGCGTGGTGATCAGAGAAACCAGGAGTTCCGCGGCCAGTTCCCGGACCGAAGGCAGTTTTTCGCCCGGCGCCAGGTGGCCCGAGCGGACCAGTTGCCCGATCTGATCGACAATCTGCCGGTAATAGGGAACTCCGCTGGCCTCACTGATTCGAATCTCCCAGTCTCTCAAGGAAACCTCCCCCAACTCTTTACTGAGCTGGTGTGTATAACCTAATACCCACCATCACACTTGTCAAGGGAATTTTCCCGCGAGTATCCGGGGGCCTTTCAGCTTCTCTTCTCAAAGCTGCCGGCCGGAGGCAGACCCGACGCGGCTTCTCAGCGACGATGCGCGAAGTTGAGGTGGATGGTCAGGCTGGGTTTGCGGTAGGCGGGGGGCAGCGGAGGCAGGGGGTTGGCGGCGTAGAGGGCTCTTAAGACCGCGCGATCGTAGGCGGAGTTGCCCGAGGAGGACTCGAGGACGATGCCGCGGACATGGCCGGAAGTCTCAATGGTGAAACGTGCCCGGGCCGAGGTCCCCGGCGGAACCGGCGGTTCGTACCACCTCGACTCGATCAGTGCCAGCATCCGTTCAAGGTAATAGGTGAACTGGAAATCCGAGGGGACTCCGGTCTCGGCCTGCCCACCTGTCTCTCCACCCAGAGAGAGGCCCCCATGTGAAAGCCCTCCTCCGGAGGCCGGCTGGGGAGGGGCGGTTGGGATGGGCGTCTTCCGAGATTCCATCGTCGGCATGGCATCCCGGCTCGGCGGAGGGTTGTCCGCAACTCTGGGCACTGCCGTCGGCGCCGCGGTCGGGACAGCGGTCGGCGCCGGCATCGGGGTCGGGACGGCCTTCGGCCGCGGGGCCGCAGGGCGACTCGAGCGGCGCGGTGGTCTTTTCTGCTGAATCAGCCGCACGGAGACGGTGGGCAGCTGCGCCGCCATCATCCGGGGATGCCTCCGGTTGATCAGGAAGACACCGGCAGCCAGGGCCACGTGCAAGATCAGGGCGAGGAACACCCAGGGCAGGATGGAGGGGTGGCGGCTCTCGGCCTCAATCAGGACCCGGGAGACGGGATCCACTCAGCGCCCCTCGGGCTGGGTCACCAGTCCGACCTGCTCGACACCGACCCTGTGCAGGACGGCCATGACCCGGATGACCTCGCCGTAGGGTATGGACTCATCGGCCTTGAGGTAAACCGGCCGGGCCTCCCCGCCGAGCATTGCGCCGATACGGTCCGGAAGGAGCTTGATATGGACCGGTTCATCTCCCAGAAGGATGACATGGTCCTTCGTCACGGTCACCACCAGCGGCTCAGCGCCTTTGGAGGCGATCGAGGGAGCATTCTGTTTCGGAAGATTGACTTTGAGCCCCTGCACCAGCATCGGCGCAGTGATGATGAAGATGATCAGGAGCACCAGCATGACGTCCACCAGGGGCGTGACGTTGATCTCCGCAAGATCGTCCAGCTGTTCCTTGACGCGACCCGCCATCTGAAGCCTCAGGTGAAGTTCCGCTCGACCAGGTTGAGAAATTCCAGCATGAAATCATCCATCATGCGCGAAAGTCCCCGGAGCCGGGCGAGCAAATGGTTATAGGCGACGACGGCCGGGATGGCCGCCAGCAGACCGGCCGCCGTATTGACCAGGGCCTCGGCGATCCCGGGCGCCACCGTCGTGATCGAGGTCGAGCCGGTTGCGCCGATCGCCCGGAAGGTGGTCATGATGCCCCAGACCGTGCCGAA
>JANTFG010000235.1 GCA_024763555.1 Thermoanaerobaculales bacterium | reverse complement strand
AGGCGTAGCCTTGCCTACGTTGAGAATTTCCAGATTGAGCCCGAGCCGAAGATGTGGTACAGATGGGATGCGAAAAGCGGAATTAATTTTTGCGCGGACCCTTAGTAAATCATGAGAGATAGAGCCTGGCCGGAGGCCTTGAGAAGATGAATTCACTGATCCACCTCAGCGCCTGGGATCTCGCGATCGCCAGCGTGATGGTCATCGCCGCCGGACTGCTCTCCATTCTGCTCAGGCTGGATCTCGAGAAGCGGCTTGCCGTTTCCGCTCTGCGGGCCGTCATCCAGCTGGCCGCGGTCGGCCTGATCCTCGAGAGAGTCTTCGCAATCCGGCGTCCCCTCCCGGTCCTGGCGATTCTTGCCGTCATGATGGTTTTTGCCGGGAGGGAAGCAGTGCGCCGGAGCCGGAGAGGCTATCCCGGGATTCACTTTGATGCCTGGCTGGCCATGAGCCTGACCTGCATCGTCGTCGGTGCAGTCCTGACCCAGAGTGTGATCGGCGTTCACCCCTGGTATGAACCGCAGTACGTCATTCCCCTCCTCGGCATGATCCTCGGCAATTCCTTAAACGGAGTCTCTCTCAGCCTGGAGCGGCTGCTGGAACATCTCTCCGCCCGTCGTCATGAAGTCGAGCTGATGATCGCCTTCGGCGCGACCAGGTCCGAGGCCCTTTCCGCTCCGCTCCGATCCGCCCTGAGGACCGGAATGATCCCGGTCACCAACATCATGGCGGCTGCGGGCGTCGTCGCCCTTCCGGGAATGATGACCGGTCAGATTCTTGCGGGCGCCCCCCCGCTTCAGGCTGTGGCCTACCAGATTGTCATCATGTTCACCCTCGCCGCAGCCAACGCCCTGGGTTCGATGCTGATTGCCTACGCAGCGGCACGGCGCCTCGTCAGCCCAGACGGGCGGCTGGAGCGAAAACTGTAGGACCCGCCGGATCTCCGCCCGGCCTCGGCTCCCCCTGAGACCCGGACCCGGGAGCAGAGAGTTCAAGGCTGCGTACCCTCGGGGAGAAGAGGCTCGGTGAAGCCGGGTTTCTTCCGAGGCTTCGATCATTTCGGGGATTCCGGGGCTTCATTCCTCGGTTTCGTCTCCCGAAGACTCGTGGATAGAATTTTTCGGGGGACACCGCCATGAGGAACTCTCGGAAATGGATGGGTTGGAAAAGCAGGGGTCTCCTCGGTTATCGAGATGCCGAGGGCCCCGAATCAGCAGCTCAGGTGGAGAATCTCCGGAGCTCGGTAATGATGCAGGTCTCGTCAGGGTTTTCAGATGCTCCGTAGCTATAATTCCAAGGCGCGAGCGATAGCTTCTCGAATCATGGTCATCGTTTCTTTCCCAAGTCTACCGATGGGGCCCTTGAGTTCGTGATGCTGAACGGCCTGGAGACCCTGTACGTTGGCGTAGCTCCGATGGTGTAGAAAAGTCGATTTTCCAACATCGACCTCGTAATCACTTTCACGATACGCCGTGGTCAGTGGAACACAAAGTGCCAATGCGCGAGGGGCGTCAGAATCCTCCCGGGAAACCACTACCATCGGTCGAAGCTTCCCTCGGATACCGAGGTCGACCATGTAGACTTCGCCGGGCCTAATCCTCATACAAAAGATCCAGAGCAGCCTGCCTCATTTTCTGCGGGAGAAGAAGATCATCGTGTTCCTCTCCTTTCCTGGGAAGGGTGACTTCAAAAGGCAAACCTCGCCTGATACTGACTTGGGTTAAGAAAAGTCGAATAGCTTCAGTTGTGGTAAGTCCCAACTGGCGAAGCACCTTCTCCGATTCGTCTTTCAACTTCCGGTTGACTCGCGCTCTCACGTATGAATCCTGCATACCCATACCACATTGTAGGCTCAATGTAGTCTGATGTCAATCATCGTTTCAGCCCAACTCCCACCATTCGACAGAAGGCTTCTCAGGTGGGGTCACTCGGTGAGGTGGGATTTCTTCGGAGACGACGGCGCTCATTCCTGATCCTTTCCGGCCTCATTCTTGATCTTCTCCCCCGGATTCACTGCGAATGGCTTTCTTGCGGAGGATCTACAGGGGACAGTATGGTTCAACCATCGCCAGCTACTCTCCTCGACAGCCATCAGGGTCTGGAACATTGGATCAGACTCCTCGTAGACTTGCCCATCATCGGTCAGAATAAAGAGATTCGAGCAGACTATAGTAGGCTTGTCTTTCGCTAGATCGATCACCACACGGATTGCTCTAATCAAACAACCCGTTGGAAATCCTTTTTTCTGAAACCACTCGGGATGGGTCCCGATACGTTCCGAATAAATGCGCATGTCATAAACGTACCTGCCATTTCCTCCAACGACCAAAGAAAACCGAGGACCGATGATCCCCCGCTTCTCGAGATTCCAGTAGGCGCTTTCCCCCTCCGAATCGGCAGCAAACTCAAGGACCCACCACATCTCGAGGGCCTCGTTCACGGCTTCAGGTTCCTGCATTCCTGCGTGCTGTAGGAAGCGGATGATGGTATTGAGGCTGTCGCGCACGGACGAAAAGGTAATTCGTTCCTTGCCGGCGACCAACTCGTAATAACCAGTTAGCGGGGGACTAATCAGAGAGTAGACTCCTTTCCGCTGGCGAATCACCTCAGCCTGACGATCCATCTCACCAGCCTCCCTCGCAGCTCCAAATCCGTTGACCCAACCAGAACAGATCAAGAGTATGATTAACATAGCCCACCATGAGAATACCCGCACTCTCATCGCGAAACCTCCGGAGGCTTTGGAATATCCGATCCGTACGGCCCAGTGCGCCTACCCCCAATCTTCGACCACGTGGGTGGCAAATACTTTGTCAGAAACGGGCCGAGAACTGGGTTTTTCGCTACGATTTTTCGGGCAAACAAGAGGCCTTCCTGAAGCGTCGAAAACACGGAAAGCGTGTCTTTCTTGATCCGACGCTTCTCAGCCAATGTCAGGGAGGCCAGGCCCGTTGGATCCAACCTGTTGACAGAATCAAACTCGACGACCTGAAAGAGATTGCAAGACTCATGATATCGACGAGGATCCCGCTCCCCAAACACCCCACCTTCCGGGAGATACCACCTCACTCTGTAGTAGGACTGCCCGCCCGCTTCGAGCGGATCGGTCCAGGTGTGGCAATAGGACCTCGAATCCCGGCTCGGGGCTGGTATGCAACCAGAGAACCTCACGCAGTCGTAGTCATATATCAGATGGAATCCACAGCACGAGAAGTCGTCGTAGATGAAAGCGGCCGAAGATGGAATTCTCACGACCTCGCCCGAGGGGGGGTCCGATCTCCTCACTATCGCTGCCGGCTTTTTCATGCCCTGATTGTAACCCGGCTGGTCCTGGTACGACTCAAGCAGCGACAAAGAAAGGTGGCCGGCTCCGTGCCGGCCGGAAGACAGCAAGGCCGTAGGCCTTTCCTTACTTGTCCCGGTCCCGAGCGCCAGGGCGAAGAGGCTCGGGAAGGCCGGATTTCTTCGGAGGCGAAGCCGATCATTTCGGCGATTCCTGGCTTTCATTCCTCGGTTTCGGTTCTTGAGGAACCGCAGGCGGAGTTCCTGCGGGGACCTTGGAAAACGAATGTCGTATATTTTCCAAGCGATGGTCACGAAAGACGAACACAGCACCGGAGTGATCCTCTGAGACCTCCGTCGTATGATCATCGATAGGAAGGACAGAACACCACCCCATCCACGTGGCGCCCGTTTGCACGCTCTTGCGGTCGATCACGATGTCCGGCGAGGAAGCATCTCTGAGAACCGGGAAATTACCTTCAATCTCGTCGCTTCGCTCCGTACACCTGATCTTCCCGGTATCCACATAGCGGGAAACTGCATGGCAGGTCCCGCCATAAGCGACAATTCTCAGTATCCGATCGAGGATCTCGACATCCGGATAGCGTTCCTGAAATAGGGATAGCGGTGGATCGGCAAGGGCTTCACAGTCCGAAGACAGAGACTCTTTCATCGTTTCCGACTGGAGAAATTGTCTCACTGCTTTCCGATCCGAAGAAAAGAAAAGAATCAGGTCATTCCTGACAACGAAAAGTTCCTCGAAATCCTGCCAATAACGGACCCGATCAACGATAATGCTGTAACGCTTTCGGATCGTCCATGAAACAACATCGGTATCGCCGCATGACCAAATCTTCTCCGTCGTCTCCGACCCACCGCCGCCCAGGGCGCCACCAGGGAAACTCCCGGAAAGCTGCTCCCCGCTCTGATGATCGAAGAAAACCATGTGATTGCTGAAACCGCGGAAAGTACAAGAAATCGACTCTCCAAACGTATTGGGGGGACAGCCATGACCCTCACTTAGGGGCCTCAGCGCCCACTTGACCGACGGAACTGACCCGTGGATCCCTTCTGGAATGGGCGGGATCTCACAAGCGGTCAGCATTGCCAGAAGCAGCGGCACGATCACTCGATGTTGGAAAGGCATCTCATGACCTCGTTCTAGTGCATTTTCAGGTTATGAGCAAAAGAATAGATCGAATCTCTCGCCCTTTTCGTGATCTTGATACCGGATCTCGTGAGCCGCAATAAGGTCTCACCAAACATATCGGGAGAGGACCGAAAGGGCCCAACGAAGAGATGAAAATCCGTATGACTTGCAAAAACACCCACGGAGGCCCCGGCCAATGAAACGCTGAAACCCTCATAGGTATAAGACGAAAAGAAACCAACACCTACGGCAGGAATACTCATCGCGAAATCATGGAAGGAACCACGCCAACTATCGACAATTTCATGATCACTCATGTCATTGAAGTCCTTCATTTTGAACTCCGGGTCCAGAAAAAACGCCACATCGGCAGCTGCGCCGCCACCGGCGGTCAAGCCTGCCATCGTAAAGTCCTCGTCCTTGCCAAAGGAATCTTTCACCTCGTCATCGAAATAGGGCGAAATCGTGTCAAAGACGTATAACGCTCCAACCGGTTGATTCGCTCCGTTAAGCCAGAACTGAATATTGACTCCGCCATGAAAACCCATCGGTGCCGCCCCGGCGACCTCCAGAGTCAGTCCAGCCGTCCAGCGATTCTGAAGAGCCCGGGTGTTACGTTCCAATGTCGAAATGAGCTCCTGTAAACCCTCGTTCTCGAAATCCCAGCCGCTCACCCGCCGGGCAGCCTTAGCTCGCGGATCACCAGGATCCAGCCAACGGCCGGTTTCTGCGTCCTTAACAACACCCGACTGCGGAGAAACAAGGTAGACTCTGCCATCTACTTCAACCCTCAACTTATCGCAGGTATATGGATCCTGCCCAGGAAGAATACGTGCAGAAAGAAGACCGAATGGGTCGAAGCTGTTCGCCACATCGCCGTTCAAGACACCATAGAGCCCAGCCGATGCCCTGTAGCCCGCCGGATCCCGCTCCCCAAAGACCCCACCTTCCGGCAAATACCACCTTGCTCTGTAGGAGTACATCCCCAGATCCGAGTGCCAGGTTCTTCCCTGAAAGAGGGAGGTGACACCATAGCCACTGGCCGCCATCGGGATGGTCTCAGTCGCCGCCTGCCGGGCGATCAGGAGCTGATTCTCGTCGCCTGCGAGATGCGTGAAACTCATGGCGCTTTCATCCGCCGGGTTTCCGGCGAGATCCTCGACGCCCACGACACTCAGCGCATACTGAGCGCCAAGGAAGAAACCTCCACCGAGATCCGTACCGGTGGGGCGCCACTTCAAGGCACGCAGGTTCACTCTGAGGGTCTCACCCTCGACGAGGCTTCCCTGTCGTTTCAGCTGAATCGCGGAAGCCATATCCGCGCTCTGCACCGCCTCGTCAAACAACAGG
>JANTFG010000234.1 GCA_024763555.1 Thermoanaerobaculales bacterium | reverse complement strand
AGCGCATCCCGGCCCCAGGATTGTCTGGAGATCCCGAGCCCCCACGCTGCGGAAAGTCATGCCTGTTGTTCGTTTCTCGACCCGGTCTCAGGCTCGCCGTCATCTTTGCTGATGTTCGGCTTCGCACCCTTCTCTTTGCTTCCTCAGGACTCCGCCATAAAAAAACCCCCGACAGCCGTCGGGGGGTCAGGAATTCAAGGCATTCCCCTACTTCTTCTTGTAGTGATTCGAACTCCAGGACCATTGGCCATCCGTACCGGATTCGAAACCGTCGTTGAAAATCCGATCGGTCACGGCCTGACAGGGCGCATTGGCCTCGATGTGGAGGGTCCAGGAATTCAGGGTTCCGGTGTCTGAGCCGGCGTCATCCCAGACATGCAGGCTCCAGCTTCCATTCTGGAGTTCTCCGTCAAAATCGGACATCGTGCCGGGACCATCCGGCGCCGTCAGACTGTCATAGGTCGTCTGAATGTTATCGGCCGAGGAGCCCGTCCCGTCATGGAGGGTCACCGAAGTGCCCTGCGGCGAAGTCAGCACCAGGTGGAGGTCCCCCTGCCAGGTATGGGTGATGTCGACACTGACGTTAATATCCGCGATCGGCAGGGTTTCTGCGATCGTAATATAAGAGGTAATTCCCGTCGGGTCGTTGTCGGGAATGTCGATCGGAGTATCGGAAGAAGGAGTATCCGTGACTCCGCCTCCGGGACCGGCCGCCATTCCGGCACCCTCGACATCCGAGGTCTCCTCGATGCCGTTGGACGTATCAATGGCACGGACAACGTAGTAGTAAGTAGTGGCAAAATCGACCGCATCGTAGTCCTCGTAGGAAGAACCTGCGACGGCATTTGCCAGAAGGTTCTCCGGAGCCGGGCTGAAGCCCGAGGTCGTCGAACGATAAATGTTGTAGACCGGCGAACCGCCGCACTGGACCGTCGCGGGATCCCAGCTGATCTGTAGACCGCAGTCCGAGGTCCCGAGACTGCTGACGCCGGTCACACCATCAAAGAGCGGCGTGAGGGTACAGGCGCCTGTTGCCGTCGCCGAAACCTCATTGGACGGATCACTGAGGCATGCGCCTCCATCGGAGGAGCGGACGATGTAATAATAGGGAATTCCACCGCTGACACCGGTATCGTCCCAACTGTAGGCAGCACCTGACCCGGCGCCCGGTGAGGAGTCCGGCACGGTCTGGACCAGATCCCAGGGTCCTCCGCTCGTCCGGGAGCGATAGACCCGGTACTCCGTCATTTCAGGAAGAGTCGAGTCATTCCAGCTGACACGGATCGTGTTATCCGCAGGAGACGTTGCCGAAGCCGTCGGAGCATCGAGGTTCAGCTCACAGCCACAGGCATCGAATTTGAATGCCGCGATCTGAGTCCCCCAGTTTGAGGAGCCCTGATATTCACCGGTGAACCAGAAGGTACAGTCGTCGGCGGGATCGACGCCCATCGCCGCATAGTCGCCCCAACGTCCGCTTCCGTTGGTCCCTCCTCCGGCGACCAGGACACCTTCCGGCTGACTCATGATCCCGGAGGCATCCGTGCTGAGACGTCCCGTATAGTGGAGGCTGGCGTAGACGGCGGGGTCGGTATCCGTGAATGAATAGGCCAGCGCCATATTCTGACTCTGATCCATCGCGACCGAACCCACGAAACGGTTCTCCGAGCTGTCTCCAGGCTGGTAGGTCCCTTCCTGGGCCAAGGTCCAGGCGCCGGCGCCCGTTTTTGAAAGTTCGAACCAGCGCAGGCCGGCATTGACCGTCGAACCCGAGGTCGCCTCGTTGATGTTTGTCGGAAGCACACCGACCAGACTCTCATGATCACCGAAGTTCCGATACTGGAGTCGGTTGAGAATGACCTCGCGAATCGCGTCCAGCCTTGAGGATGTGCCGGGCTGTGGAACGGTCGCAAAGGTGGAATAGTCGAGGAACCACGAGTTAAAATCCGTGATCTGAATGGACGGCAGCTGTGTATATGTTGTGTTTGCCGGCGTATCCCAGTCGACATCGAAAGCAAACATCTCGAGCAGATCATGAGCGGGATCATCCGTGTAATTGGAGTGCGCTTCATCGTCGACATGGCGCATGATGATTCCCGGCGCCCCTGCCGGAGGAGCATCCGCTCCGTCAAGATCAGCCGGCGTACCTGTCTGGAAACCATAACCGGCCAGACTTGTCATCGTGAATCTCTGCGGCGCCCTCGCGGTTGCCCCGGTAATCATATTCACACGGTCATAGGCGTAGACCGCAGACGGAGATTCGTTCGTCGTTGTGTAGTAGGCATCCGGCCAGACACCGATGTGTGGATAATCCGGATTATTCGGGGTCGAAAACTCGTAAAGATACCAGCCGTCATTGACCGGATCCGGGCCCTGAGAGACATAAAAGCAGAGGGCATTTCCATAGAAATTGAACTCCTGCAGGACCCACCTCTGCGCCAGACGATCGTAGAGAACAATCGGATCACCATCGGAACAGGAATCCGTTCCGAGGCTGTTGAGGGTAAAGGGCCCGGCAGCCACCGAGCCGTCCTTGTTGTAGATCGTGACATTCGTACCGGAGCCGTTGACCGCCTGGATAAAGTAATTTGGACCGATATCTCCAACCGGATCCGGTGGTTCGGCGCCCGTATAGCCCTGACCGGAAAAATTCGCCACCGTCGTCGTGAATGCGCGGTTGGAGACGGGAGTATAGGAGCGCTGCAGATCAACCAGCGCATCCGGAAGACCCGGTTGAGGTGTCACGGGCGCCTTGTCTCCCGGGTAGAATCGTCGAGGGATCTCCCGGACGGGATCGCCCGGATGCCAGATCGGGGCTGGCGGAAGATCCTTCAAATTGACATTGAGGACCATCGGCGTCACCGGGCCTCCGACCAGCTCGGCGCCCCGGAGTTCAACCGGCGCAGGTTGATCCGCCACTCCAACAACCGCAGTCATCAGACTTATCATCAGAATCGAGATGAACATTCCAAGCGACTTCGAACTCATGTATCCTCCTCAAATGCCCGTCGCCGGATCTCTCCGGTCGGAGGGCGGCACTGTCCCGCTTTGGCTTCTGGGCCCAGTAGTGATTAGATAACACAGATGAGACGCAGCTTCAAGTCGACTCACGGCAAAAGGTCCGGAAGCCCTGACAAGCCCCTGTCTGAGCGACCCACGGGATCGCTGAGAGATCACAATCCTCCCACGCGCGAATCCGGCACTCCCGCGACCAGCGGGTTCACCGGCGGATCAACCCGGCCAACCCCGGCTTCCCGCCAAAACCTGCAATCCCCTGTCGATTCGGGCGCTCCAAGCGTCGGAGTCGTCCTTCTTCTTTTTCTCCGCGGTCATCCGCACCATGACTCGCCATGCCTGAATGGAAAAAAACCGGACCCGAAGGCCCGGCTCATCAATCATTGGAAAACTCAACTCAGTGCGAACGACGGAGAATAAATACTCCCAGCCCACCGAGAACCGCAGCGAGAATCAGCATACCGAGGATCCCGAGAGTCGGAATCGCCTCGCGAAGTTTCACCGAGGTGCTGTTGGTCACACCGATGGCATAGGAATCGGTGATCGGCGCACCTGAGGAGGTCTGAGTCGGCCACGTCCTTGCATAGGTTGTACCCCAGTAGGTATTGGCCGTCGTGAAGTTGGCGCCCGGCGGAATCAAATAGGGCGTTCCCGCCGTCAGCTGACTCAGATGAGTATTATTCGGCGTTGCCGTGAAGAGCCAAAAACTGGTCGTCCCGCATGTGACCTGGTAGTCGCCAAAATCGGGGAAGGTATGGGTGAAGGATCCGCGGAAGGAACCGGGCGTCCCCGCAACCATGGGCACCGTCGTACCGTTGATCGTTCCCGTTCCGTCACCGGCATCAAGCGCCGGAATTGTCGGGTTCAGCATCGTGGCATAGCCCCAGCCCGACCAGGAGCGGCACTGATCTCCCAGCATTCCGAAAGCAAACTGATGGGTGTGGTAGTTGTAGTTATAACTCGGGTAGCTCCCGGTCGTGGTCACGGTTGAAAAAGTCCCGGTTTCGGTATTGACCGTCAGATTGATATCCGCCGTCAAATCTATTGTACTCACGGCTCCGGTCGAGATCCGCAGACCGACCGGCCTCCTGGCATAAACGGATCCAACCGCATCCTGAGCCTGAATACTCAGAACTCCCGTTGTCATGACCAGAACTGCAAGGATCAGGATCTGTACTCGTTTCATGATACTCCCTCCTGACCTTTCACTGTCTCACGAGAACCAGATTACTGGTCCTCGTCTTTCGGCCGTTTCCGCGGGTCATCGCCACGTGAAGCTGTCCGTCCTGGCCCATCGAAACATCGAGAGACACCTGCCGCCTGATTCTGGAATCGGCAAGTACGCGACTCTCAACCTTGAGGGTTTCTCCCTCCCATGAGGCCTGCACGGTTCGCTGAAGGGTCCCCTGGGCTCTCAGCTGCTGCACCTGTCCGTTCGCCACGAAATGGGCGCCGAAATTGCTTCCCCCGGCATTGTGCATCACAACCCGAAATGAATCTCCGTGCTGATGAATCGTCATGCCGGCGCCGTTCTGAGCACCCGCAACGGCCCAATCCCCACTGAAATCAACGTTCGCCGCCCAGAGCGTCACCCCGCAAACCAGGATGCCCAAGGCCAGCATGAGTCCAACTCGCTGCTTCATAAATCCTCCCCTTCCAGATATTGCCGACACGAAAGAGCCTCCGTCCCAGCCGAAAGAAACCAAGAACCAATTTCCACGCTGTGACAATTCTATGACGCTTTCAATAAAAATCAAGAAAAAATCCGTGTATCCTTCCTCACGATGCAGAAGAAGCCCCGAAGCCCATCGGAAATACTCGACGGAGGAATACTTCTCCATTGGATTTCGGTCGCGGCGCCGCCGGCTTTTGTCCTACTCGTCCTCGCGCGTTCGTGGCTCGAAATGGCCTTTTTCTCAAGGGAAAACCGTTTTTCCTATTATACCGCCCTGCACCATCTCTGCTGGTATGCCGCGGCCATGCTGCTCATCATCCTCGTGACCCATCTCATTCTCAGGATCAGGCCCTCCGGACTCCTCCCGCTCCTCTATGGAATCCTCGTCGCCGGAATTCCCCTGATCTATTCCGGGCTCAGCAACAAGCCGCTGAACCTGGAATACCTTCACGGCCCTCCGAAGGAGGTCCTGCTCCAGATCCTGACACTGTCGATCTCCGAACCGAGAAATCACCCGCTGGTTCCGGAGGTCATCCTGATCATCCTGGGGATGGGCGGGCTCGCCTACCTTCTGAGTTCCAGCTGGAAGAAGGCGGTCGCACTTGCTCTCGGCACCTGGATGTCTCTCTCCCTGATCGGCCTGACGTGGTTTGGTCTTCCGGGTGCGAGATACTCCATCTTTCAGGTTTCCACCCGCCTGATCCGACCTCAGGCCCTGCAGGCTGCGGCCTGGCTCTGCGTGGCCTCGGCCCTGTCGGCTGTGCTCATCATTCTCGACGGAGGATGCCGGGAGGACCGGAGATCGTGGGGTATCGCAGCCCTGATCGCCTCGGAAATCTGGATCCTCTGGATGCTTTCCGTGATCCTCAGCGGATGGCTGCCGAGTTTTTTCGACGCCTTTGCAACGGGAATCCTGCCGGCGACACTGAGCCTCTTGATCGTACGAGCATTGCGGACAGACCGGCATCTCGTTTCAGGGGCGCTCCGGGCACTCATGATCATGATTCTCCTGATCCAGGCAGCCGTTGTAACCCCGATCATCCTGCATCGCGAAGACGCCTTCTACCGGAGCCGGGAGATCCGGATTCGCAACCCGAGACAGAA
>JANTFG010000233.1 GCA_024763555.1 Thermoanaerobaculales bacterium | reverse complement strand
ATCCGCCTCGAAGATCTCGATCTCGAGGGCGCCTTCGGGGACCTGCTCGTGGAAGATCGCCTGGGCATCAAATGGACCGTAATAGGACCCGACTCCAGCATGATCCCGCCCGACGATGAGGTGGGTGGCGCCCATGTTCTGACGGAAGACCGCGTGAAGGACCGCCTCTTTTGGTCCGGCGTAGAGCATATCGAAACCATAACCCGTGATCTCCACCGAGCCGGCGGGGAAATAGAGTTCAACCATCTTGCGAATCGAAGCATCCCGAACGGCCGCCGGAATGTCGCCGGGCTTGAGTTTGCCGAGCAGCATGTGGATGACGGCGCCATCGGCCCCGGTCCGCTCCATGGCCATCCGAACCAGTTCCTCGTGGGCCCGGTGCATCGGGTTGCGGGTTTGGAAGGCCACAACCTTCGACCAGCCGTGCTCGCGGATCATCTCCCGGATCTGCATCGCTGTGCGGAAGGTCTCCGGGAAATCCTTCTCGAAGTATGAATAGTTGAGGACCTCGATGGGACCGGAAATGAGAACACGCCCCACCGAGTTGAAGGCGGCCACGCCGGGGTGGGCCTCGTCCGCCGTACCGAAGACCAGTCGGGTCATCTCTTCCATCTCTGCCTTCGAGGCCTCTTCGACGGCCTCGATGGTCTGGATGGCCAGCACGGGCTCTCCCTCGACATTGGGATCCCGAAGCGCCAGTCGCATTCCCGGCTTAAGACCCTCGGCCGAGGGAAGAACATTGAGAACGGGAACGGGCCAGAAGAGCCCCTCGGGTGTCATCATCTTCTCGGCGACGGTGCACGCGGTCTCGAGGTTCATGTAGCCTTCAAGCGGATTGAAATAACCGGCGCCGAGCATGACGGCGTTGGCCGCGGCCGCGGATGAGACAACTCGAGAGGGGAGGGACTCGGCTTCCTGAAGCAGTTCAGCACGCCGTGTGTCATCCTCGACAAATCTTGGTTTCAGGACATCGGAGCCATGGGCTTTGATCATCAGTATTCTCCTTCATCTTTGAGCATCCGGAGGAGGCGACAACGCCTGAGCCCCCCAGCGAATTTGGGATTGTAACAGCTTCAGGACAAAAAAACCGGCCGGAAAACCGGCCGGTCGATTTCTGGGATCGAGTATTGCTCAGAGGACCGCGTAGAGGGCTGCTTTCTCGCCGGATCGGATGGCAGCCGCCTTGGCGGGGACCGTCGGAAGGGCCCGATAGCAGAAGTGGATCGCCGTCTGAACCTTGTTGTGGTAGAAGGCCGCTTCCGCGTTGTCCAGAAGGAAGGCCTTGTAGGCTTTCTTGTCTTCAACGCCCACTCCGGCTTCCCCGAGGATTGCGGCCAGCTTGGTCTTGGCCAGCATCGCCTGATCCAGGAGGAAATGCGCCCCAAGACAGGTCCCGACCATGTCCAGCATCGGTTGGGCATTGATCAGGAGAAGCTGGATGCCGTCCGGACGCTTCATCAGCTCTTTGGAGATGGTTTCAATCTGCTTGAGACCACCGGCCAGCAGCCACGCGGGTTCCATCAGCTCCGGATCGGATTTTGCCTTGTTGAAGGTCTTCTCGGCCATACCCAGCAGCTCTTTGATCGGGGCGCCGCCGGCCATCGGCAGCTTGCGAGCGACAAAGTCGAGGGCCTGGATCCCGTTGGTTCCCTCGTAGATCGTCGAAATCTCGACGTCCCGCATGTACTGCTCCGCCGGATATTCTTTGGTGAAACCGTAGCCGCCGTAGACCTGCAGACAGGTGTGGGAAGTCTGGAGTCCCCACTCGGAGCACCAGGCCTTGCAGATCGGCGTCAGCACCTCAACAAACTGCTTATAGTGTTTCGCTTCATCGCCCTCGGAGGTGAGGTAGAGGTCATGGTAGTAGGAGGTCTGCATCAGCAGGGCCCGCATGGCCTCGACGTAGCCCTTCGAAGTCAGGAGCATCCGTCGCACATCAGGGTGCTCGATGATCGGAACCTGGGGCGCTTCGGGATTCTTCAATTCCTTATAGGAACGGCTCTGGAGCCTTTCGCGGGCATAAGCCAATGCCTGCTGGTGGGTTGCGCCGGCGATGGAGGCGCCCTGGAGACCGACCTCGATACGGGCGGCGTTCATCATGTGGAACATCAGCTTCATGCCCTGCAGCTCCTCGCCGAGGAGGATGCCGCGGCACTTCTCCTGCCCGCCGAAGACCAGAGCACAGGTCGGTGAGCCGTGAATACCCATCTTCTCCTCGATATTCGAGGTCACGACATCATTTGAGTCGCCGAGACTGCCGTCATCATTGACCCAGACCTTGGGCACGATGAAGAGAGAGAGACCTTTGGTTCCCACCGGGGCGCCGGGGGTCCGCGCCAGGACCAGGTGGACGACATTATCCGTAATATTCTGATCGCCGGAGGTAATAAAGATCTTCTCACCCGTGATCAGATAGCTTCCGTCATCCTGTTTGACGGCCTTGGTTCTCGAGGCGCCGACGTCGGAGCCCGCCTGGGGCTCGGTCAGACACATCGTGCCGCCCCATTCGCCGGAATAGAGCTTCTCAAGAAACAGATTCTTGCTCTTTTCGTCCCCGAAGAACTCGATCATGGCACCGGCCCCTCGGGTCAGCATCAGGGTCAGCGAGAGCGCGACATTGGCCCCGGAAAAGAACTCGTTGACCACGGTCCCGACGATCTCAGGAAGACCCATGCCGCCGTATTCGGGGGAGGCCAGCAGTCCGATCCAGCCGTTTTCAGCGACGGTCTTGTAGGCCGAGTGGAAGGACTCGGGCATGGTCACGACGCCGTCTTTGAACTGGGCGCCGACCCGGTCCCCGTCTTCGTTGCAGACGGCCAGCTGTTCCTGTGCGATCTTGAGGGCCTCGTCGATAACCATTTCGACGTTCTCGGCATCCCAATCGGCAAATTGCTCTCGTTCCAGGAGTTTAGCGGTATCCAACCACTCGAAAACCTGGAATTTGATGTCTCGGAGATCTACTTTATAGTCCACGGAAAGCCTCCTTTAATTGATGACAGGGCGAAGCGGTGAATGAACACTCATTCAGTTTGACCGAAGTGCGGCAAAAAATCAAGGATTTTGTCGGGGCGCGGCATTTTGTGCTCCGCTTCGGGTTGCTCCCCACCCTCATCTTCTCAAACTGAGACGGTTCCTTCCGGCCTTCTTCGCCCGATAGAGGGCGGCGTCGGCCGCCTTGAGAACGAGTTTCGGTGTTGGTCGGGATGCATCGGAACAGGCCAGGCCCATGCTGACACTGATCTTAACCTTGGGTGTGTTCTTCGCGGCCCTGGTGGGGGGCGCCTTCTTGGGTCGATCTGCGCCCCGAATTCCGAAGACGCTCGACGCGATGGCCTCGCGGAGTGTTTCCAGATGTTCCCGAGCATGTGTCAGGTCGAGGTTCTCGAAGACGATGGTGAACTCTTCACCACCGTAGCGGTAGGCCCGTCCGCCACCGCCGACTCCTGCGAGTTTCCGGGCCACCATCCTCAGAGCCTGGTCTCCGCTCTCATGGCCCCAGCGATCATTGAATATCTTGAAGTGATCGATATCGACCATCGCGAGGCAGTACTTTCCTCTGAGAGAGCGCAGCCTCTCATCCAGGGCTCGCCGCCCCTCCAGTCCGGTCAGAGGATCGATGAAGGCAAGCCTGTAGGAGTCCTCCACCATCGAAAGCAATAGAATGAGCTGGGCCGCAAGCAGGTAGGGACTTCCCGCCGGGCCTCCGGCGTGGACCATCGTCTCCAGACATAAGGCACCGAGAACCCAGAGCATCCCCAGCTCGAAACTCCCCCTGCGGATCAGGACCGCCACGAGCATCACCATCAGGGCCAGGGCGATGATCAAGGCCTTCGCCTGGATCGTATGCAGCAGTGCCCAGAAGCCAGGCGCCTCCTGCACAATCCTGAGGCCGAGTCCCGGCAGGAGAATATTCGCCATCACTCCCTCCAGGAGAAGGAGACCGCCATGGATCAGGGTCGCCCGATGCAGAAGCGGCCGATCCGGAATGAGGCTGAACACGGCGAAGTTAAAAATCAAGAGCAGGGCCAGCAGGGTCCAGGCGGGATCATGGAGCAGGAGACCGAGACCATCCGTGGGCGTGCGGAGCAGGAGGTTGAGCAGTCCCAGAAGCAGCGAGGCCAGGGCCAGGCGTCCGCGGCGGTAGCGCCAGGCAAGCACGAGGATCAGGAGGGCCAGAGCCTCGGGAAGGACCCGCACCAGGGGAAGATAGGCCTCCGGCACACCGAAGTTCACCGCCAGCCAGGCGAGACCGAGGATCACGCCCCCCGCAGACACCCGGATTCCACGTCGCAAAGCGAGCACTGAGACCTCCACGGAGGAGCATAACCGAACCCGGACCGATTGAAGGTGAGCCCCGCCACCTTCATCCCGAAGAGCCTGCGCCCCCCCGCCCAGCCATGACCTGGCCTCACACCCCCGACAGCATCCGCGCTACACTCGTTGCGACATGAGCGGAAATCACCTCCTGGCCCTGGATCATGGAACACAGAGCATTCGTGCCCTGCTCTTTGATCCAAAGGGCAAGCTGCTTGCCGGCCACCAGATCCCGATTGAGGCCTATGTTTCACCCCACCCCGGCTGGGCAGAAAGGGATGCCGAGAATTCCTGGCAGACCCTCTGTGACGCATGCCGGGGTCTCGTGGAAAAATCCCCCGTGCCGGTGGACGAGATCGCCGGTCTTGCCCTGACGACCCAGCGCGCCACCATGGTTAATGTCGATGCCTCCGGAAAGGTTCTCCGTCCTGCGATCGTCTGGCTGGACCAGCGCCGGACAGAGAATCTACGCCCGGTCGGCGGCGTCATGGGACTGGTTTTTCGGGCGGTCGGTATGGCGGAAACCGTTCGGTATTTCCAGGCCGAGGCCGAGGCCAACTGGATTCGTCGGCACCAGCCGGAAATCTGGGAGAAGACCCACCGATTCCTTTTCCTCTCGGGTTTTCTCAACTACCGCCTGACCGGAGAGTGGAAGGACTCGACGGCCTCGCAGGTGGGCTATGTACCCTTTGATTACAAGGCGCTCCGCTGGGCCTCCCCGGGGGACTGGAAATGGAAGGCCCTTGGGATCGAGCGGGAGATGCTTCCCGAGCTGAAGGCGCCCGGGGAGCTTCTCGGCCATCTGACCCGCGAGGCTGCCGCAGCAACCGGACTCCCGGAAGGGCTTCCCGTAGTCGCGGCGGCCGCGGACAAGGCCTGCGAAGTCCTCGGATCGGGATGCATCTCGCCTGAAATCGGATGTTTGAGTTATGGAACCACCGCCACCATCAACACGGTCCATGATTCCTATGTCGAACCCCTGCTCTTCCTGCCCCCTTACCCGGCGGCGCTTCCCGAAAAGTACAGCATGGAGGTTCAGATTTACCGCGGCTACTGGATGGTGAGCTGGTTCAAGCGGGAATTCGGTCTTCGCGAGCGGAAGCTGGCCGAAGAGAGAGGGGTTGCTCCCGAGTCCCTCTTCGACGAGCTGATCCGGGACATTCCGCCGGGTTCCATGGGATTGACGCTCCAGCCATACTGGTCGCCCGGGGTCAAAAGGCCGGGCCCTGAAGCCAAGGGTGCCATTATCGGTTTCGGAGACGTCCATACGCGCGGGCATCTCTATCGGGCCATCCTCGAAGGCCTGGCCTACGCCCTTCGGGAGGGCGCCGAGCGCTCGGAGAAACGCTCCGGGACGAAAATCGAGAGCCTGCGGGTCGCCGGGGGAGGATCCCGCTCGGATGTGGCCATGCAGATCACCGCGGATGTCTTCGGCCTTCCTGCGGCGCGTCCCCACGTCGATGAGGCCTCGGGCCTGGGCGCCGCGATCGATGCCGCCGTCG
>JANTFG010000232.1 GCA_024763555.1 Thermoanaerobaculales bacterium | reverse complement strand
GCAGGCTATTACGAAGGTCTCGAGTTTGACCGTGCTTTGCGGAACCACTATCTCTCGACCGCAGTGAGGTATCCGAGGGATGCGATTCTCATCGAGACCGAGATCGATGCCGTCGCCCTCGGCCTGGATGAGCGCAAGATTAAGGATTTTCCAGAAGCCATGGGGGTCTGGCAACGCGAGATCATGCCTTTTCAGACGAAAATCCGCCGGGATGAAGAGATGCACCCGCTCTTGAAGAAGTGGCTTAAACAATGGGCCGAAACCACCAAACCTGATTTTCTGGTTGGTGTCTCACGCAAGACAATCAATGAGGTTCTGGGCTACCACTACCGTGAGGGACTCCCGTCTCGACACGTGGTGCGTGGCTCTGTGACGCTCGAACAGTTGACGCCACGGTGGTCGACCCCGCGTTTGACCATCAATTTCAACGATCGGCCGGATGAGGACGGACGGCAAATGGTCGTCGGCCGCGTCATCCAGGGTTTTGAGCTTGCCGAGAGCTTTTCAACGCGAAAGTTGACGCCGGTCAAGGTCGCATTCGACAGGCCGCTCGTTCCGGTTCGTATTCTTCATGCCGTTTTGGAGTGCCGGGATACAGGGAATATCAATCAGGAGAGAAAAGGGGGCAGTTCGTGAGAAAGTTCAGGATGATGTTTTTGATTGCAGTGCTGGTGATGCCGGCTCTGGCCCTGGTTGCCGGGGAGAACCCTCCACCGAAAATCGTGAGCGGGGAGGATGTGGCATCGGTTCCCGTGATCGTCGAAACCGCGCCCGTGGGGCCGCAGAATCCGGCGGCCTTCACTAAGGTCGACATTGCACCTCTCAAGACCGGGCCGGGCGCCGTTTCAATCATCGATCTCCACAAAGTGCCGGTGACGCCCGAACGTGATGTCACCCTTCCCGACCGTTCTCATATCCAGGGAGAATACCGGCAGGAAAAAGGCGACGAGCTTTCACGTAACGCTGCCGCGCCTGCCGAGCACGACACACCGGAAGCCGTGGCCCTCGAGGAATCCTACGGGGAGCACCATGAAGGCGCGAAGGCTTTTGCATCGACCGTTGCGGCCTGGACCGCTCAGGCATCCTCGGGCTGGATTCCCCCGGACACGCAGATGGCCGTCGGTCCCGAGTACATTGTCGAGGCCGTGAATTCGGGCTTCACCGTGTTTACAAAAACGGGAACCCAGACGCGGGCCTACACCGATTTTGAGGCTTTTGTAAACCTGCCGTCGCCATGGGATGGTTTCGTCTACGATCCACGCGTGATCTACGACGCCGAACGCGAGAAGTTCGTCATACTCGTTCTCGGTATGGACTCGACCAACTTGAAGTCCTATTTCTGGATCCTGACCTCCGTGACATCGGATCCGAACGGCTTGTGGTACACCTTCCGGCGCGATGTTTCCCGGGGCGGCGCCGGCGCCGAAGAATGGCTCGATTTTGCCTCTCTGGGCGTCGATCACTGGGGTGTCTACGTCTCAGGAAACTACTTTGGCTTTGCGTCAGGATTCAGCTCTGCGGCGCTGTGGTCTGAGAATCCCAACCTGTTGAGTGGTGGCGGTGGTGGTGGCTATTATTGGAGCAGCCTCACCTGGCCGAGCAGCGCCCATGCATTCAGTGTCAATTCAGCCCAGCCCCACACTCAGAATGCTTCGGGAAACACCTTCTTCGTCAACGACAGTTCGGGCGCCGGAACCGAGGTCTGTCTGTGGACCCTTCATGGTGAGCGTTTTATTGGTCAGGGGGGAGATGCGGTGGACCTGTCCAGGGTCGCCATTGCGGCACGGACCTACTATGCGATCGGCGAAAACGTTGATCAGCCCGGGAGCGATACGGATCTCGACGGTGGTGATTGCCGCGTCGGGAAGGTCGTCTATGCGGCCGGCCAGGTCATTACCGCATTCACCGAGGATCCGGACAACGATCATTCCAACTCCGAGATCTATATAATCGCCCTCAATACCGGGGACGGAACGAAGGCATGGGATTGGACGATCTGGAACAATGACTATTACATGTTTTTTCCATCGGTGAGTTTCGATGGGGTCGACACATCGAAATGGATGGTCGGTTTCAACACGACCGTTCCCACCCAGACGACCTATGCAGGCAGTATCGCGTATGAGCGTGATATCACCTCTGATACGAATAGTTTCGTTTGGGATCACCCGGGTGAAGGCGCCTATGTCCGGTTTGACACTAATAATCGCAATCGGTGGGGAGACTACAGCGGCGCCGCTTATGACTGGACCCTCGGGAGTATCTGGACCGCGCAGGAATACGCGACAAGTTCGAATAACTGGAGCACCCGGATCTTCTCCCGGATGGTCAATGCCGATGACATCAAATCCTATATCCACCTCATCGATCCGAACGGGGGTCAGACTCTGCTTGCGGGCAATACCACCACCGTCAACTGGGAGCATATGAATAATCCCACGGGAGATGATTTCTACGTCTATTTCGATAACGGAACAACGACTACGCAGCAGTCCTTTAATCTCGGGGATACGGCGACGACCTATAACTGGACCGTGCCGAATGATGACACGACGACCGGCAGGGTCAAAGTGCAAACGTGGAACGGTTCAGCTTGGGTGACGAGCGACTACAGTGACAACAATTTGACAGTGGTTGGTTGCACCCAGGATGGGAACGAACCGAATGACAATCCTGCTACGGCGACCGTCATTGGGAATGGCAATCATCTCTCCAACACCATCTGCGTCACGACCGATATCGATTACTTCACCTTCAGCCTTGCAGCGCCTTCGGCGGTCACTCTCGAGACCAGCGGACCGTCCGGCGATACGCGAATGTGGCTCTTTGAGAGCGATGGGACGACGGTGATCGCGTCGGACGATGATGGCGGTACGGGCAATTTCTCGTTGATCCAGAGGAGTTGCGACGGTTCCGAACTGGCCGCGGGCACCTACTATGTCAAGGTCGATGAATACAACAATAACAACCACATCGATGATTACACGATGAGCCTGACTGTTTCGGCCTGTACTTCAGCGCCGATCTTCAGCGACGGATTCGAATCATCCGATACCTCCGCCTGGTCGACGACCGTTCCATAAATCGCTCTTCGTTTGAACGAGGCCCCCGGTTTGCCGGGGGTCTTTTTTCGGAAAGGCGCCCGAAAGCTGCCCGGCACATGGAGCTGGTCTTTTGCGCCCAGCGGCTGTGACAGGGTTTGCTCCTCCGGACAGGCTGCCTTCTCCGGGTTCACGTGCCTGCGCCGGATGCCCACATCACATGGCCTGTTGCCGGGGCCTTGCCCCTACCGGTGAGCTCCTTGAAAGCGACGCCGAGGTCTGAGGACCGGATTTAAAATCACACGACACTGTCGAAGCGTGTCGGAGTCACCGAGCTGAAAACCTGTTGTTTTCTTTGAGCAGATGGCCGCTTTTTTTCGCAGATGACGTTTCTGAAGAATAAGAGCGCTTGTATCCGACCGGGGAGGTCCAGGCGTCAAGGTTTTCTTGATGGGTTTTGAATGCGTGGGAGGCAGGATGAAACGACCTCAGTTGACTCGGCGAGACTTTCTCAACGGAAGTATACTTGGCGCGGCTGGGATGGCCGTCAGTTCCATGGCTGGGGGATACCCTTTCCGGAATTTTCCGGGGTTGATCAATGCAGGCGGGGGGAGGCCTTCCCCGACGGGCGCTTTCAATCCTTTCGAGCTCTGCCATGGAGTCATGGGAGGACAGAGCTGGGATCCTCCCCCTGCCTCCGGAGATCTCCTTGACTGCATCATTCTCGGTGGAGGAATGAGCGGACTGACGGCGGCCTGGAAGTTGAGGCGGCTGGGCCTGAGAGATGTCCTGATTCTTGAAAAAAACGACCGGATCGGCGGACAATGTCGAAGTCTCACAACCCAGTCGGGGCTGCTTGCTTCCCAGGCCTCCGCCTATGCATCGATACCCTACACCAGGATTCTCACCGAGTTGTATACCGACCTGGGATTCGTCACAGGCACGACGCCCGATGGAGGTCCTCTGATCAATGAGAATTTGCTCCTGAAACCGCCTTATGCCCGACACTGGATTGATGGTACCTGGTTTGATGACCCATGGCTTTCGGAAGCTGCGCTGGATGCACTTCCCTTTTCGTCGGCCCTCCTTGCAGATCTCCGGGAATTTCGCGATATCGTTGAGTGGTGGTACGACTTCGAGGGAAATGATGGAAAACCCGGTTTTGCCTCTCCGATCGATGATGCTTCTCACGATCCGGACATTCTCTGGCTCGACAATCAGAGCCTGGCGGAATATGCGGCCTACGAGGGTATCGACCCAGGGGTGACGGAGTTTCTCGACCCGCTTTTGCGCTCGGTTTTCTGCCTTTCTCATGAGGAACTTTCCGCCTATGTCGGTGTGGACTTCCTGACCAGTGAGATCCTTCCCGGAGATGAAAGCGTGATCTGTCAGCAGGGAGGTAACGCCTTTATCGCTCAGAAGATCGCCGAGAGTATCGGCGCATCCGGAATTTGTCTCAATTCATTTGCTCTGAAGGCGGTTAACTCGGGAGATGAGGTCCACGTCTCCTACCTGGAGGATGGGCAGGCAAAAACGATCCGGGCGAAATCGGCGATCTATGCCTGTCCTCGGATGATGGCGCCCTATCTGCTTCCGGAGACCAGTGCTCCTCCGAAAACGGGCTCTCGTTTCGAATATGGCGCCTATATTGTCGCCAATATCGAGACCAGTGAGACGCCGCGGGATCTTGCCTATGCCAACGAGCTTCATGGAGACTTTTTCTTTACCGATTTTACGCTGGCCGATTGGGCGAGTCTGGAAGATCCCGTCAATGCGCCGCCGGCTCGGCCCAATGTCCTGACTGTCTATGCTCCACTGACTGGCGCCGGCCGCCGGATGGAACTGCTTTCGACTCCGATCGAAACATACGAGGAGATGATTTTCGCAGATCTTGAACGAGTACTGCCCGGGATCAGCGAGATTGCCACCGGATTCGATCTCTTTCGCTGGGGACATCCCATGGTATTGGCGAAACCGGGCATGGTTTTTTCCGACCTCCGTACACACGCCAAAGATCCAGTAGGCCACATTCACTTTGCGGGTCACGAAACCGAGGGAGTTCCCTACGTCGACAACGCGATCATGGCCGGTGCTCGAGCCGCCGCTGAGGTTGCGGAAAGACTGGCTCCAGTCCCCAGGGAGGCACTGGGGCGGAGTGGTTGAAAAGGTGAATTCTTGAACCTGAATTAACGGTCAGTTGAGGTTGAAGCCTTCCCATGTACCCACTATGTACGGCACGCTCCTGGAAGGGGACAGTAGAGAGAATTTTTTCTCGGCAGAGATTGCGGCGCCCGCGGAGGGCGGAATGTCGGACATGATCCTGCTTCGGAGACCGATCTTCGAAGGCGATCCCCTCTTTTGAGACATCCTCAATCTTCGACTCCGAAGAGACCAGGTTTGACAATGTGGCTACTTGTAGCTACTGTTGATTCATGAGAGCCGTTGGAATCAGGATGCTGAAGAACCGTCTGAGCGAATATATCCGTCTCGTCGATGCCGGAGAGGTCATACTCGTGACTGACAGGGACCACGTGGTGGCGGAACTCCGCCCGCCGGCGGATGGCCGTTCAGAGCGTCTCGACGACGCGATGATTGCAGATGCCGTGCGCCGGGGCTGGTTGCGTCCCAGGTTGATTGCCGGTCCGCCCCCGAGCTGTGAGCCGCTTGAAACATGGGAGGAACTCTCCCGGGAACTGGATCTCGACCGGGAAGAGCGATGATCTACCTCGACACATCGGTCGCACTGGCCCATCTGCTTGTCGAGGACCGGCGCCCGAGCCCCTC
>JANTFG010000231.1 GCA_024763555.1 Thermoanaerobaculales bacterium | reverse complement strand
GGCCCCTGGCATCTCATTCCACCGGGGAGCCTGGCGGCAAAAGGTTTTCCGGGAAATTACCGATCTCGGAGACAGGTTTTCGCGAAAATTCAGCCCGGGGGAACTCGATCAGGCAATTCCTACCTGGCTTCCCGGTTGTCTCGATCGAAATGGAGGATCCGGAATCTGACGCATGCGCTAGTAGAGCGTTTCCGAAATAACGTGTCGCACAAAGGTCGTCGATGCGCCCGGCCTGTAAGGCGCGTTAACGCAGGCGATGCGGTGCCTATCGGCGAGTTAGCGCAACGCTGCAGGCCGGGATGCAGCGGCGACGGATTGCAACGGTATTCTGGAAAGGTTCTACTAGAATCGAATACATGAGATTTCCCTTTTTTGGGCGCGGCCCCCTGGATCTGGACTGGGTCCAGTTCGAGGTAACGAGCCGGTGCAACGCCTCATGTCGCTATTGCCCGCGAAGGGTCTATGCCTCCCACTGGCTTGGAGGTGATCTGGACTTTGAGAGCTTCAGGGCGATTCTGCCGGAGCTGCGGCCGGAGACTCTGGTCCATCTTCAGGGATGGGGCGAGCCTCTGCTTCATCCCCGTCTGGCCGATATGGTGTCGCTGGCCCGGGAGAGGGGACACCCTGTGGCGACGACCAGCAACGGGCTGCTTCTGGACGGGGAGGCGCAGAGGATTCTCACCGATGCCGGTCTGAACATCCTTGGGCTGTCTCTCGTTGGTATCGACCGGCACAACGATCGAATCCGGGAGGGGAGTTCCGCCCGGCAGGTGCTTAACATCGTGGAGTCCATGGCATCCCGCCGCGATGGAGGCGGGGAGAAGGACCCCTCGATTCATATCGCTTTTCTTCTGCTGCGATCGGAACTCTCCCGTTTTCCGGAATGTGTTCGAGTTCTAAGCGAGGCCGGTGTCGATCGGATCGTCGTCAGCTCTTTAGATTTCGTTCCTTCCGAAGAACTCCTGGGCGAGAGCTTCCGGGAGCTGGATGAGCGCGGACAGGATGAACTGAACTCCGCCGTCATGCGGGCCGAAGAGGCGGTCTCCTCCTCGGGAACGGAGCTGTTCGTGCAGCTGGCGCTGGATGAGGAAAGGTCCTCCTGCCCGGAAAACGGTGGACGCTCCCTCTACGTGGGCTTCGATGGAGGGGTTTTCCCCTGTGTGATGGCTGCCATCCCTGCTGGAAGGCCCATGTTGCATTACGGGCCGCGCGGTCCCGCAACTTTCGTCCGCGAGAGCTTCGGCCAGGTCCCGGAGCGGAGTCTCGGCGAGATCTGGAGGGGACGGCAGATGCGGCGCTTCCGCCGGGGCGTCACGGGCTGGGGCCGTCGTCCTGATCGCTGTGTGAACTGTGCCAAGCTCCAGGTGCAGCGGATCCAGAGCCGGAGTCCCGACACCGAGTTGATTCCCCGATTCCTGGAGTGATAAACGCGAATTCGAAAACCGGCAAAAATGTTGAGATACGCCGGATGACTTCATCGAGAAAAAAGCTCTCGAATCCGCGAGCTCGCATCTGAGATTGATGCCTCGGTGTCGAGTCGTCGAGTTCGGGCCGTTCAAGCGACCTTGGAGATCCGGGCTGGGAATTCATGAGGGCTCATTTCCGGATCTTGATGTAGGATACTCCTGTGGCGAGTCTTGATGATGATTTCCGGGTCTTGGTTTGGGGAGCGAGATGATACTGGCTGTCGATGATGAGCCGGTCTTTCTTCTCCTGATTCAAGAGGCCCTGAAGGATCTCGGTCTTGTTGTTGAGACCTTCCAGGATGCTGAGGAGGCCCTGGATCGTGCCGCTGAAGAGGCGCCGGAACTCGTGATTTCGGATGTTCGTATGCCGAAACTTGACGGATTCCAGTTTCAGGAAGCCCTGCAGAAACTCCATCCCGCAGTCCAGGTTCCTTTCATCTTTCTGTCTTCAGAGGCAGATACGGTGGACCTGGTTCGGGGTCTTGATGCCGGCGCAGACGATTATCTCATCAAGCCCATTGCCCCGAAGCTCCTGGAGGCGAAAGTAAGAGCCCTGCTCCGGCGTGGGCTGAATGGTGCGTCGTCTCTTACCGCCGGGTTGGACCCGCTGACGCAGCTTCCAGGTCGACCACTGGTCTTAAAACAGCTCGACGGTTTTTTCTCCCGGGCCCGTCGGAAGGGTAATTCGGTTGGTGTCCTGCTGATGGATCTCGATAATTTCAGAAGAATTAACGATAGCCTGGGACATGCTTCCGGAGATCTTCTTCTTCAGGAGACGGCTCAGCGAATCGCGCGCTGCCTGAGGGAGGAGGATGTTGTTGGTCGTCTCGGGGGAGATGAGTTTGTTGTCCTGCTACCGGATCTCAAGGATCGGAGATTTGCCGAAACGATAACACAGTGCATTCACGACAGCCTGAGAAAACCATTTCTGCTTGATGGGAAAGATGTCGTCGTCGGGGTCAGTTCGGGTATCGCTTTTTTCCCTGATGATGGTGAAACTTCGGATATCCTGTTGAAGAATGCCGATGGAGCGATGTATCGAGCCAAAGAGCTGGGGAAAAACAGGTATCAGGTTTTCGATCAGGCGATCAGCGAAGATGCCGAACGTACCTTTGTTCTGGTGTCCGAGTTGCAGAACGCAATTGCCCGGAGTGAGTTTCAGCTGGCGTTTCAACCCAAGATCGATCTCAAGACGAATACCATTCAGGGCTTTGAGGCTTTGATCCGATGGAGACGAGCGGATCACTCGATGGTGCCTCCGGATCTCTTTATTCCTCTTGCCGAGAAACATGGTTTGATTGAGAGCATTGATCGCTGGGTGCTGTTCACTGCCTGCCGGCAACTCCGGGTGTGGCATGAATCGGGTTTCCCCGGTCTCGCGATATCAGTCAATATCTCGGCGGAACATTTTTGTCATGGGGCTGAGTTGAGAGATCTCGTCGATGAAGTCCTGACGGCAACTGGTCTGGATCCCAAGAAACTTCTTCTGGAGATTACGGAAACTGCTCTTCTTGATGATCTGGACGAAGCCGTGAAGACGGCGCAGAGAATCAGGGAACTGGGGCTTCGTTTCTCCATGGATGACTTCGGGACGGGCTACTCGTCTCTGAGCTTGCTTAAGAATCTCCCTCTTGCTGAACTTAAGCTCGATAAGGTCTTTGTCGATGATGTGCCGCACAACCATCAGGCGGTTTCAATCACTTGGGCAACCCTGTCCATGGCTCAGAGTCTCAATCTGAAGGTTGTGGCCGAGGGTATCGAAAATCCGGATCAGGCAGATTTTCTTCGTTCGCATCACTGCGAAATGGGTCAGGGATATCTGTTCAGCAGGCCATTACCGGCGGAAAAGATTTCGAAGCTTCTTGAGGAGGGAGGAAACCTGGAGTCGGCAGCCGGATTGCTCCACTTTGTACGATGAGATCAGAAAGTTCAGGAAAAATTTCTTAGACCTGAGCTCTCCGCTTTCTTCTCACGAGTTCATCGATAGGCTCGGTGATCGCTCATCCCTGGCCCAAACGGACAACGGATATTCGGCTTTGACTTCCTAAACCCAAATCTTTCAGAGAGAGATCCGGGCCAGGAAAAAGGGGGCCAGGTTCATGTCGGCAAAGAGCTCGACGTTCTTCCTCCCTCATCAGTGATAGCCGCTGTCAGGATCGGTGGGATATGAACCCGGCCCTCTGTTAATCCAGGGCGAACACGATCTTCAACGCCACGTCGATCAGCTCAAGTTTTTTCCGCGAGAGGATTCCTCTCACTCCGACGAGTCGATGACTGTGGTCCACAGGTCGAGATTGCAGGCAATCTGCCACTGATTTCTTTGACAGGCCGTTCATCTCCGTCGGCTCAAGTTCAACATTTGTCTTGATTCGGCCCTTTTTCACACTCCACTCGGTAATCGGTACGACCTGAATGACCGGAACCCGGGAGTTGTAGACATTATTCGTCACAATAACGCAGGGTCGGATTTTGCCCGTTTCCGAGCCTTGAGTCGGGTCAAGATTGATGTCGACGACCATCCCGCGTTTCAAGCTTGTCATTCCGGCCATCCCGTGATTGCACAATCCGCAATCTCCTGCAGATCAGAGTCTTCTCGGTAAACTTCAGCGTATAAATCAGCCGACAGTTTCAACTCCTCAAGTTCCAGGTTTTCTTTGAACTCGGCAAGGGCGGCGCGAACCATAGAGCTTTTGTCTCTGAACCCAAGATCACGATGTCTTGAAAGAAATTCGACCAGCGGCTCGGACAAACTGAATTTGGTCTGCTGCATCACAGTCTCCTTTGGGCCTCAAAGTAGGGCCCTGAACCTGGGTATAATGTAGGGCCTTAGCTTCAAGGTGTCAATGTTCCCGCTGGTGGGGGGCGGAGAGCTTCGAGTTTGAGGTCGTCCCTTGCAGATCGCCAAAATCACGGGCTGCATCAGTAGCTTTGACAAGCAGCAGGGGAGGTCGAGAAAGCGGTAGAGATCTCGGAAGGCCTCAGTCGAGGCCGAGTCGGCGGCACCTTGCATGGCCGGAGTTGAGCTGACTCGGGCTGAATCCCGCAATGATGAGCTGGATGAACCAAAGCCAATCTTCAGGACAATGCTCAGGAGTGAAATCAGCGTTGACGCTATTGTAACTAGCTCAGGATCACGGAGTTGCGTAGAACGCTACGAATCATCGACGGAGACCGCCGGAGTCATTGATCACGCGGCGTGCCCCGGAAATTTCGGCGAACCAATATTTTTCATCTGCGTAGTCTCTGGTGTCAGGAGGGGGCATCATGATGCGGATCTTGAAATGGCTGCTTGTACTTGTGGTCATTGGTGGAGTGGCTGCAGGGGTCTACGCCTATATGAATCACCGGGGGGAGTCCGGCCCGGGCTACACGCTGATCAGGGCCGAAAGAGGTGATATCACCGAGAAGGCCCTGGCCGTCGGTCAGATCGAACCCCGGGACAGGTACCAGGTGAAGTCCAAGATCTCCGGGATTGTGGGCCGATGCTTTGTCGAGGTTGGAGATCGGGTCGAGGCCGGGGACGCCCTCTTCGAGATCCAGGCGGATCCCACACCTCAGGAGTTGCTCAACGTGGACCACGGCCTCCGTTCCGCGCAGGCCCGCTATGATAAGGCAAAGGCCGATCTTCAGCGTGGGAAGAAGCTCTTTGCCGACGGGCTTTCGTCAAAGGGAGAACTGGACGCCCTTGCCGAGAGCTTTGATCTGGCCCGTGTTTCCCTCGAACAGGCCCGGGACAACCGGGAGCTGACCCGTAAGGGAAGAGTCAGCGGAGGAAAGACCAGGGTCGAGACGACGATTCGTGCCAGAGTGTCGGGAACCGTGCTCTCGAGAAGCGTCAATGCCGGTGATCCCATCGTGCCCCTGACCTCCTATCAGCCCGGAACGGAGATGGCGACCATCGCCGATATGCACGATTTGATCTTCAAGGGGACGGTGGACGAGATCGATGTCGGTAAGATCCGCGTCGGATTGCCCAGCCGAATCAAGGTGGGTGCCCTGCCGGAGGCGGTGGTTGAAGGCAGGCTCTCCCGAATCGCCCCCCAGGCTCAGCGATCAGAAGGTGCAACCCTTTTCGATGTTGAGATCGAACTTGATAAGGGGCAGGGGGTCGAGTTGAGGGCCGGCTATTCGGCGAATGCTGAGATCGTCATCAAGGAGGCCCGGGACGTCATCGTCATTCCGGAGAGATTACTTCTCTTTGAAGATGAAGGGAAGACGACCCTGGTCGAGATTCCCGCTGAAGACCCTCAGGCTGAGCCGAAGAAAATCAAGGTCGGCGTCGGTCTGTCCGACGGATTGAAGGTCGAAATTCTCTCCGGTCTCAAGGAGGGAGATGAGATCGTTCAGCGAGCCCCGCGTGAGATCAG
>JANTFG010000230.1 GCA_024763555.1 Thermoanaerobaculales bacterium | reverse complement strand
ATTGGGCGATTGAGGGAAAGCGGAGGCGTAGCCTTGCCTGCGTTGAGTATTTCCAGATTGAGCCCGAGCCGAAGATGTGGTGCAGATGGGATGCGAAGAGCGGAAGTTATTTTTTCGCGAGCCCTAAGAGCGGTCGAGAGACCAGCATTCCTGGTCAGGGCGATCGGGAGGGCAACCCGGGGCAACGACGGCGGCGGCGATTGAGGCGGCAGTCTGATCCGGCGACAGTTACGGGATCGGTCCCGGAAATTGCTCCAGTCACCGGGCTCCGGATCGGACTCAGCGTCCCTCGGCTGCCTCAGCCCTCAAATTTTCCCTCGAGGCTATTGCACTGCTTACAAGTTCTTGGGTTACAACAGGATATAGGTGAGTCGAAAAGTGCTTCACCCCAGGAATCAGCGGTTGATCTCATCCAAATCACTGAGACTCGGACCGCGGAGGATAGTCCGCATTTATTTAACATCCGTTGCATTAACAGTTTCGCAGATGCGGACTGAAGTCCGCGCCCCATTTCGGCCCCATAATGCCCCGAGCTTCAGCGCAACAACCTCCCCTCAGATCTATCTTGAGTGATCTCAGAGCATGGCGTATGCTTTGAAGATGACTGAATTACCATTCATTTTTTTGCTGAATCGACTCCCGGAACTGACCCGGGCCAATCTGATGCTCCGGGTATTCGCCTGGAAGAACATCCGTCTGATTCGATACATCAGGCCCCGGGTTCTCGAGATCGATGACAGCCACTGTCTCGTCAAGGTTCCCCTGGACCGGAGGACGAGGAACCACCTCCAGAGTCAGTATATCGGCTCCCTGATGATCGGGGCTGACCTTGCCGGGGGGCTGCTGGCTTTCAGGAAGGCCTCTCAGCTTGGAAGGGGTATCAGCTTCGCTTTTAAAGACGTTCACGCCGAGTTTCATAAGAGGGCGGAAGGAGACACGCATTTCCTGTGCAGCGACGGCGAGATCATCAATGAGGCCCTCCAGAGGGCATTTACCTCAGATGTGCGGATCAACCAGCCGGTTCAGATTCGGGTGACAGTGCCCTCAGTCCTGGGTTCGGAACCTGTGGCTTCCTTCGTGATGACCTTGTCGATCAAGGCGCGGCAGGAATCAGATTGACCGGAATCGGCATGATATTCCACGTGAAGCCGGAAAGCTCCGGGGGATAGTGGTAGAGCGTTTGCTTGTCCATTTGCCCGTCTTTCCACGTGTAGCGGTTGATTTCCTTGCCTTTGTCGTTGGCGACGTAGAGTTCTCCGACGCCGTCTCCGTCAAGATCGGTAATCAGTGCGGCATGTTCGAAGCCCCCTGAATTCTCGTCGATTCTGCTGAGTTCCCAGGCTGCGTGCGGGTCTTCGCCCGGGCGAAGCAGCCAGAGACCGCTCTTGCTGGCCGCAGCAACCATTTCTTTCTTTCCATCACCGTCGAGATCTCCGGCGGTCAGGAAGCGGCAGAGGGTGTCGGGAATGGTGGCAATGACTTCACGTGATGTCGGATCGCTGCCCTCGTCGAAACGCAGGATTTCCACCTGTCCGCCCGCGACGGCTTCCAGCGAGGCATAGAGTTCGTCCCGGCCGTCACCATCAACGTCATCGGCGAGAATCTCTTTCGCGTGCCGATCACCGAGATCAGCCACCACCTGTCGTCCCTCTTCCTTTGCCGGAACATAACGCACGACTTCGCCTGGTTGGGGAGTGCCGTCGAGTTTGTTGGGAAGGCTCGGGGTCGCATAGATCTCCAGGACCCCGTCGCCGTTGAGATCGCCGAGTTCGACTTCGTGAACGATGGTGTTGGGTTGGCGGTCGAGTTCTTCGACTTTCCAGCTTCCGTCTTCCTTCGGTCGGACGGTTGCTACGACGCCCTGGTCATGAGTCGCCACGGCGATCGTCTGCATTCCATCACCGTAGATGTCACCGACCTCCATGTCGCGCATCCGGGAGAATTTTCCACCGAAATCCGCTTCCCAGAGTTTCTCAGATGTTCCATCTGCATGCCAGAGCTTGATGATGGCGCGGGTTCCACCGGCGGTCAGGAGACCGGTTTCGGCGCCCCTGTAGACCATCGCCTTGTGAAAGACATTGCTGTCGGGATCCGAGATTTCCGTCCACTGCCATTCACCCTTGATCTCCCTGAGAAAGCCAAGGCGGGCCGGTTGGGGCTGGGGTCGCCCGTCCGGGCCTTTCTTCAGGACGGCAAGAGAAAAGACGAGCGCCGTATCCAGGCTGGGGCCCTCAGCTTTCTCCGGCGCTTTGGGTGCCGGGGCTCCTCCGCAGGCCGTCAGGGCCAGAAGGCTGAGAGACAGGAGAATTGAATAAAGCGTTTTCATCGTTGACCTCCAATAACCGAGACCACATCCTACCGGTTTTTTTCGGATTTTAAAGAAGAAATCGGGGCGGAAGTACGTGCGCCCCAGGTCATTGTTTTCAGGGATTCGAGTTCTTCTGAGACTCGATCAGGCAGAGGATGCCTTGGTCCTTGACGTTCAACTTTGTTCGGTGGACCGCATCTTCGGAGCAGGAGCGCCGAGCCGGAGCCGATTCCGGAGCCGGGTTTGACGCCCGAGACACGAAACTGAGCCGGCAGAGACACCCTCGAAGTACTCGGAACATCCCATGACCGCATCGGTCTCGGCCACGATCTCCCTGCTCAGACTCGGGATACCAAGGTTGTGCCAGGTCCACGCATTTCGCTCAGAGACCCAGGGTCGCCCCGGCTCCGGCCCCGGTTCCTGCTCCTGATCCGGATTGCCGCTCCGGCTCCGCATCGGCTCCCTGCTCCGGTACCGGAGGCTGCTCCGGCTTCGGTCCTCAGTTCGTGCTCCTGTTCCTGCTCCAACCCTCCCATCCCGTTCCGGCCCTGGCGACGATCCTGACCCGGTGTGGTGCGTCCTTCCTTCCGAGCGGACTCAGGGGATCTCAATGGCTGCCGGATCGGGCGCATGCTCCCCTTTGTTCTCCTCGGGGAGCGAGAGCCTGATGAGACGATCGGCCTGAACGGATTTCCATCGACTGATCACTCCGCCCGGCCAGTGGACCTCAATGTCCGCTTCGGCATCCTCGCCGAGACCAAAATGCAGGGTCTTGGGATGGACGGAGAGATAGCCCGTCGTGCTTGAAACCTGGCGCCACATTCCCGGGTGGTGGGCGGTCGAGACGATGACGACAGCCCCAATCGCGTCACGACTGATGCCCCGGGATGGGTCTCCCTCAAGGCGAATCTTGAGCCAGTGCCTATTCTCGGCCCTGAGGCGGTTCTCATAGATCCGAACCGGTCCCTGGAAATTGTTCAAGGCGATGTCGAGGTCTCCGTCACCCTCCAGGTCGAAATATGTCGCACTGCGGGAGTTTCCGAGGAAATTCGTCCCGCTCTCCTCGGAGCGGTTCTCCAGGCGACCGCCTTCGTTGAGAAAGAAGACGTTGGATTCACGGTCCGAAACCGGGACAATCACCTTCTTTACCGAGCCGTCGGGGGCGCGATAGTAGGGGTTCTCACTGGAGTAGAGGGCAAACTCGTTCATGCCGTTGACGCAATAGAGATCATCATCCCCGTCGAGGTCAAAATCGAAGAAATCTGCATCCCAGGCCCATCCGGTGGAATTCCGGCCTCGGCCAACGGCATCTGAGAGCCGGTAGTGGGGCAGCCCATCACCGGCCGTGTCGGAGATAAAGAGGTCGTTTGATTCCAGGACCCTGAGATGGGCCATGGAATCCGGGTCGAATTTCAATCGTGTTCCTTCACTGGGCAGGACGTATTTCTGATCCTTGTCCATCGTGACAATATTTGAAATATAGAAATCCGGAGATCCGTCGCGGTTGAGGTCGGCGATGCCGATGTTCATCGTGTAGGAGGGCTTGTCAGTTCCCAGTTCGGAGGAAATCTCACGAAATCTCTTTCCACCCTCGTTGAGGTAATAATGATTGACCCCGAAGTCGTTTCCGGAGATGAGGTCTTCCCACCCGTCACCGTTGATGTCGGCGTGGCCGACGGCCTGGGTCCAGCCTTTATCTTCGACGCCGAGCCGGACCTCCTGAAAGCGAAAATTACCCAGATTACGGAAGAGCTGATTGGCTGTTCCGTTGGTGTTCCTGCGGGCAAGCGTGGGCAGAATGCCCTTGACGTAATTGCCGAAATTGCCGATGTAGATGTCCGGCAGGCCGTCAAGGTCGTAGTCGAGGATCGTGGCGGGTCCTCCAACTTTTCCATGACCGCCGAGTCCGGCCCGCTTCGTCAGGTCCTGAAATCGAAAACTCCCGAGGTTGCGGTAGACCCGATGATCATCATTGACGTAGGTGATGACGATGTCTTCGAGACCGTCGTTGTCAAGGTCTGCGATGAGAGGCTGACGAACTTCGCCGGGGAGGCCGTCCTCGCTTCGCCGCCAGGCGATGCCCGTGTCTTTGGTCACATCAAGCAGTCGGCCATCTTCGTTCCGGAAGAGACGATTCCCCGTTCCACTGAGGATGAGGAGGTCGGCGTCTCCATCTCCATCGAGGTCATCTGCCGCGATGCCCGAGCCCCCGAAGGCCGGTGGAATGACGAGATTCGCGACGTCCTCCCCCTGGAGGGTGTAACTCCGGATCATCCGGTTGAGCCAGTCGGAGGATCGATGCTCCATCGAAATCCCCATGCGGGAGGTGATATCTGCGAAGTAGTTCCCGTCGCGAGGAGCCGGAGTTCCTGCATTCGAGGAGATGAGCGTCGGGTTTTCCGTCCTCTCTGAGTGTTCCCGTGCCGATGAGTCCTCGTTAATCAGGCGCTGGATTTTCTGAAGGGCTCGGTTGATCGAGTCCGTCGTCAGGGCCGGGGCGCCCGCGGACGATGCCTCCGATCCTGCCACCCTGAGGACCAGGACACCGAACTGAGCGACCCCTTCGGCAATCAGTTCCGCGGCGAAGGGATCGGGTTCGGGGGAAATCGGGCCTCCCTGGTCCTCCAGGGCCCACTGGATAGCCCTCCAGTGGAGTCCCCCGTCGCGGAAGGCATCGAGATCATAGGCCTCGATCGAAATTGACCTGGGTCCCAGGTGTGGGAAGTAGTGGACGTCTTCGTAGGCATTGACTTCGTGAGGAAGGATTCGATCCAAGAACGAACGCACATCTTCAAGCTCGATCAGGCGGTGAGAGCGGGTCTTCGCGATGCGGCTGCTGCCCGAAAGAAGGTCTGAGGCGAAAAAGACCAGCGACTGCTGGAAAATCCCCCGGATGGCCTTTCCCTCTTCGGGGGATTTCGGCCAGGGAATCCGGGCGAAATAGACCTGGAGGTTTCGGAGGAAGAGGGCCTGGGAGATGTTGTTGTAGCTTTCGTAGGAGGCAATTTTCGCGCGGATGATGGACTGAAAAGTTGTGCCCGTGCGTGGGTCGGGTTGGACCTTCCCGGATGCCGAGTCCGGATTCGGATTTCCGGATGACACCTCCGTTGACGCCGGAAAGATGCTGAACCACGCCTCCCGATAGAGATCAGCCCCAGCCTCGTGCAGATTCTCCAGTCGTGCAAAGGTATCCGTCTGCCTGAGGACGGCCAGGGAAATCAGGTCGAGCTTCATTGAGAGTTCGCGGATGGCCTCGGAGTCCATCGGGAGGAGCCCTGGAGCTTCGAACAGGGATTTCTGCTGCACGGCCAGAATCGTTCTGAGGGAGTATGCCACGCTGGAATATTGACGGAGACCATCGGCTGAGACACGGACGGCAGTTTTTCCTCTGTCCGACTCGTGGCTGATCTCCCAGCTTCCATCCGGCTTTTCGGCGAAGGAAACAGTGGCCTGGAGGAGGGGGCGCAGATCATTGATGGAAATGGTCCTGCTGTTTCGAACTCTTGCCTGATCCGAAGCCCGGCGCCA
>JANTFG010000229.1 GCA_024763555.1 Thermoanaerobaculales bacterium | reverse complement strand
GCATCCTCAGTAGCCGCTTCGATCACTTCTGGGTTCGTCGATCCAAAGCCCGCCATGTGGCTGCGTGACCTTTTCTCACAAAATTGACGTGCACCCTCTCGGTGCCTACACGAGGGTCTCCCTCATCGACATTTCCGATCCCGCCAGTCCCGAACCCATCAACAGCTATCCAATGACTAAGACGGCGCAATCCATCGCATCAGCCGACGGGCGAATTTTCCTTGGGTACGAGAATGAGGGGATTACAGTGCTCGATCAAGAGGCTCTCCACTGCAACCCCCGCCTGTTTTCTCATGATACCCCGGGCTATGGCGATGATGTGGCCGTATCCGGGTCAACCGCCTATGTCGCAGACGGATATAGTGGATTGGAAATATTTGATATTTCCGACCCTGAGAACGCCAGTGTCCTGGGCAACTATCCCGCATCGGGCGCTCAACTCGTGGCCATTTCCGGATCAACAGCATATCTCGTGTATTCCTATCGCTATCTCCAGATTCTCGATGTCTCCGATCCTTCAAACGCGGTCCTGCTTTCAATCTATAACGCCTCAAGAACGGTCTACGACATTGTTGTGTCCGGGAGTATCCTCTACATGACAGTCGAAAATACTGGTCTGCGGATCATCGACGTGTCCGATCCGACGAATCCGATTGTTCTCGCGTCCTATCCCGCGGTCGGTGCGCGTGGCATCGCGGTGTCAGGGTCGATCGCCTACCTGGCCCAGGGTGCATCCGGCTTGAATATCGTTGATGTATCAGACCCCGAGCATCCGGCTCAACTTGCGTCCTTTGAGACACAAGAGAGTATCAGCGCCGTAGCCGTCTTGGAGAATATTGCCTGTGTTGTCGGGGATCAGTACGATACTCATGAAATGGAAATTATCGATATTTCAGATTCCGAGACTCCACTTTCTCTGGCCACCTGCTATGTTCCACCTTACGCCAATGATATTGACCTTTCCGGAACAACCGCTTATGTTGCTGATAATTACAACGGACTTCGGGCCATCGATATTTCCGATCCATCACGGCCCGAACTCCTTTTTGTCCGTGACACCCCCGGAGCTGCCGAGAGCGTCACCGTCTCCGATGGCCTGGTCTACATCGCCGACGGTTATAGTGGACTCGGGATCATCGATGTCTCCAGCTGTCACGGCTCCCCGCTCCTGGGTGAATATGAGACGCCGGGCTTTGCGAGGCGTATTTCATCCGCCGGCTCGACAGCCTACGTTGCCGACGGCCACGGCGGAGTGAAGATCCTTGACCTCAGCGACCCATCCTCTCCTGAAGTTGTCGGAGGAGTGGAACTTGAGGGGTATGTGCGGGATATTGCCGTGTCCGGCTCGCTGGCCTTTGTTGCGGATTTTTATGACGGACTTGAGATTCTTGATGTCTCGGATCCTGCGAACCCATCACTTCTTGGTTCCTGGGAAGACACTGCATATTACTCAGAAGCAGTCGCGGTCTCCGGGTCGATCGCATGTCTGGGAAATTCGAATCATGGTCTCAGGATTATTGATGTCTCCAATCCCTCAAGTCCCGTCCTTCTCAGCACCGTGAACACTCCGAGTAACATCTATGATGTTGCCCTCTCCGGAGGAAGGGCCTACGTCGCCGCTTCTTCCAGAGGGCTTGGAATCATTGATATCTCCGACCCCTCGAATCCAACCCTCATGGGCTCCTATGAGACTCCGGGATCTGCCTACGGTGTCGCCGTTTCGGGCACGACCGCCTACGTCGCGGACAATTATGGAGGTCTCCAGATCATCGATGTCTCGGATCCCACCAATCCTCTGCTGCTCGGATCCGTCGATACCGACTACGACATTGATCATCTTGCGATCTCCGGGGCCATGGTCGTTGCCGGCGGAGAGAATCGCGTCGGCGTTTTCGACTGCTCGGATCGCGCTCATCCGGTGGAAATATCCAGCTACTCGACGCCCGAAACGGTCAACGGCCTGGGTCTTTTCGGGGATCATGTTCTCCTTGCGGAGGGTCGGATGCTGGAAAGCCTGACGCTGGACTGCAGAGTCCCCGAGGCCTGGTTTGAGCCCAATGTGGCGGGTTTCGCGGTCGAGTTTCTTGATCGCAGCCTTTACGGGCCGACTTCGTGGGAGTGGGATCTTGGAGACGGCCTTCATTCGGTTTCGAGGCATCCTGCGCATAGCTATGCCGCAGCCGGCACCTATACGGTCAGGCTCGTGGTTACCAATGAGAATGGGTCGAGCACAATCAGCAGGGACATCACGATTCGTTCTCCGGAGGTCTTCTTAGACGGTTTTGAATCCGGCGATACCTTGATGTGGTCTTACGCAAGCGGACCCTAACGACGCAGCGATCCCTCAAGCAGTTTTTGGGCCAGGTGTTGCCATCTGTCGGCCTCTTCCGGTGTTGGAGCCATTTGAGCCGCCAGGATCAAGGCGTTCGCATCATATGGGTGCAGGCGCAGGGAGTGCTCAAGCTCAGCCCGGGCCCGGCTCCGATCGCCCGCATGGTACTCGATTGCGGCGAGCAGGAGATGATCCCGGTACAGGGTCTTGAAATGCCCGGGACAGCGGGAAAGACGGCGCTCGAGTACCCGGATCTCCGCCATTTCTTCTGCAGCCGGCGGCGGATTGCTCAGAGAATCCTCCATGCTGCGCAGCTGCCCGGAGCTTTCGAGCTTGATGCCAAGGCAGGTGGCGGAAATCATACCCGGAACCGCGCTGGAGAGAAGCAGAAGCCGCAGCAGTTTCCAGGGCTTCTTCCCGCTGGGAGAGGCTGAAGGCGAGGGCCTCGCTTCGAGCCGCGCTGAGAGAATGAAGAAAACGAGGATGATCTCGAACTTGAGGTAGGGCGTCTCCAGGCAGTAATCCGTCAGCCCGGCGGCGACGATGGCCGCGAGCTGCGCCGGATCAAAGAGCCCGGGGCCCCGTTTTTCCTGCAGCACCCGCCTGATCAGGCGGATACCGAGGCTCAGCAGCAGGGCTGAATAGAGGATCAGACCCGGCCATCCCAGCTCCCCGAGAATCTGGACGAGATCCGAGTGCGCCCGTCGCACCTGGATGTTGAGATTGAAGGCCAGTTCCGGCTTGTGCTTCCGATAGACGGGATAGAGGCTCTGCCAGTTCCCGGCCCCGACCCCGAATGGATGCTCCCGGACCATCTCCAGGGTATTGAGAAAATAGACGCCGCGATCGGTCTGAAGGTAGCCGGCCGGAGATCTCAGGAGGCGGATCATTGACTCCACCCGCTCCTGATGGAATATGGCGCCAAGGCCCAGGATGCCGCCGAGGGCAAGCGGCAGGAGGAAAATCGCAAGGATGATCTTTCGGCCGCCCCTCATTGCCGAGAAGCGCGCGGCGAAGAGGAGGGCCGACACGAGGGCGCCCGCCATCAGCCCAAGCAGGGCGGATCTGCTGCCGAGGGATGAGAGGAGAAGAAGCTCTCCGGCTGCCGTGATCGAATACGCCATGCGGCACAGGGCGCTTCTCTCCGGATCGAAGACCCGTCCGAGGAGGAGAAAAACCTGGCAGAGCAGGGCGAGGGCGAGGGGGTTCTTATAGCCCATCGTCGAGGTCTGAAAGACCCCGTTCGACGGCTGGACCGGGAGCAGGAACTTCAGCAGTCCGATGGCCTGGAGCGCCGAAATAAGGCTGATCACCACGAAGGATGCGATCAGCAGGCTTTCAATCCTCGACGCCGGCTTACGGCCGGCCGTGCGGGTCCACATCAGCAGCGTCACGAAGAGCAGGAAGAGCAGGATCCACTGCCGGTTTTCATAAAAGGCGTTCGCCGGAACTAAAGACCACAGGCTGCTGGTCGTGGAATATCCGACGAAGAGGCCGAAGAGCAGAACCTCCGGCCGCCTCAGAACTTCAGGAAGCTCCAGTTTCTCGAGCTTTTCAATTGGACGGAAAAAAAAGACGAGGAGAAAGAGCCAGCCCAGGAATTCCACCGCGACGAGCTTGGGCTCGCGGTAGAGAATGAAACAACGCCCGTTCAGGCCACAGCCGAAGAAAACCGTCAGCGGCGGGATCAGGATGAGACAGGCGAGAACGATTTGGAGCAGATGGCTGCCGCCCGAATCCGAAAAGACCTCAGCCTGTGCAACGGGTCGATGCCTGGGTGCCTGCGTAGCGTGTGAATTCACGAAGACCTCATCCCAGGGGCAGTCTCCTGCTCGGATTCAACTCGACATCGACCAGGCCGAGGCACTGCCGGACTCGAAACCATCAGCGAAGATGACACACATCGAATCATCACCGAGCGGACACTGGTCGAGATCGTCACAGATTCCGTCTCCATCGATATCACCAGTTGAGTCATCGCCCTGACAGAGATCGCATCCGTCCGGGGAACCGTCCCCGTCGGAATCGATGGAATCATCGAAACCCGGGCAGGCATCCAGATCTCCACAGATACCGTCTCCGTCCTCATCGCCGGAGCTGTCATCGCCCAGGCAGAGATCCTGATCGTCGCAATATCCGTCGGAATCCGAGTCTCCAAGAGAAGTCTGGCCGATGCAGGCTGCAACCTCAAAAGCCAGAAGGGCGTTGCTCCCGTTGCTGCTGAGGTAGAGAACCTGTCCCGATGAATCCATGGCGAGCGAGGAGCCGTTTTCTACCCCGGCGAAATCCCCGCCGGTTTCAAGATACGCCAGTTCTCCGCTCGTGACATCCCGACGGAAAATGAGGATGACATTCGACGCTGAATTCGCGACAAAAACCCGATCCCCGGCAGGATTGACCAGTACGGAGGAAGGCCCGCGAAGCCCGAAAATCCCGCCCTCCCCGTCACGAATCAGCTGCTGGAAGCCTAAATTCCCCGTGGCGGGATCCCTCCGGAACGCGCCGACGGCATTCCCAACTCGGGCCGTTGTGTAGACACTCTCACCGTCGGGACTGATGGTGAGATCGGAGAGACCCTCGAGCCCGGTGATCCCGTCCATGCCGTTGACGATCTCCCCGATGAAATCAAGCGTACCGTCCGACTCATTTCGGGAGAAGCTCACAATAGAATCGTTGGTGTCGGAGGTGGCTGTGACGTAGACGTTCCGCCCGTCGGGACTGACAACAATCGCCGTGGCCCCGTAGAGGGAAAGCGGCAGAATGTTGAGATCCAGCATACTCAGCTCATCGCTGGTGGCGTCCCGGCTGAGAACGACCACAGCGGCGTCATCCCGGCTGGCAATGAGCACGTTCTCATCGTCGGGGCTGACCGCAACATCGACGGCCCCGTGAAGGCCGAAAACTCCGCCGCTGCCATCCTGGACCACCGCAACCAGTCTCAGCTCATCGGCGGTCGCGTCCCGTGCGAGGACGATCAGCGAGTTGTCATCGTGCGCAACCGCGTAGACATGCCGCCCGTCGGGGCTGGCCGTGGTTGAGGAGACGCCACGCAATCCCCAGGCGCCATCTACTCCCTCCTGGATGGTCTCGTGATAAGCCAGTGAACCGCCCTGCAGGTGGAAGGAGGAGATGGAGTCGGCGTTTTCCCCGGCGACAAAGAACTCCGACCCGTCGGGACTGATGGAGATTCCACGCGCCCCGCCCAGGCCGATGACGTCTCCCTGGCCGTCACTGACCAGCTGAAAAAGGCTCAGCAGACCCCCGATGGCGGGAATCGAACACAGGAGAAATACAAGAGCCCAATGGAAAATCAGTGATTTCCGAGCCGGAGAAGCAGTCCGCGGGCATCCCGACGGTCTCTTATTATTTCCTGTCTTCATTTGGATGTCCTCCAAGCTTTCCGAGGCAATTCTATGACTGCAGATCAAGGCTGTCAAAGGGATGGACGCGTTAAGCTTGTTCCGTGGGATCATGGATCTGCGTGCCAATTCAAATTCCTTGCCCCCCGCCCGATATTGTGATGAAATTCACGAACCCCGGCTGGGTCGGGGAAGGAGCAA
>JANTFG010000228.1 GCA_024763555.1 Thermoanaerobaculales bacterium | reverse complement strand
ATCGCCGACGTCAGGAAGATCCTTCGGCAACTGCTTTCAACGGGTGATCGTCTCGATGCGAAGCTGCTCTCGGTGGACTTTGAGGCGATCAGCGTGTTTCGGAGCCTCAATGCGACGGTGAGTACGACCGAGGTCTGGGATGTCAGTCGCTATGACTCCGGCACGGGCGTTGAAAAGGGGAGAAATCCGGCTTCGGTCCAGAAGAGCGTGCTTCAGCTGCGATTGATCGACGGAAAATGGCGGGTGGTCGCACGAAGAGTCATGGAAACGCAGGGCGGCTCGAAGTGGAAGATGCCCGAGAAGGGCGCAACCGGACCGAAGGCGGACACGAAGGAGCAGAGCTCCGGCAGCGGAGGCGCGCAGGCGGATGAGGACGGAGTATCTTCGTGAGGAGACAGCCCGTCGTCGTGATCGTGGGTCGTCCCAACGTCGGGAAATCCACGCTGTTCAATCGGCTGACGAAGAGTCGTCGGGCGCTGGTCCACGATCTTCCGGGAGTGACCAGGGATCGAATCATCGGAGATGCGGCCTATCACGGGGGTGTGGTCACGCTGATCGATACCGGTGGACTCCTTTTTGATGATTCCGATGATTTCCTCCCCCTGATCCGCTCCCAGGCGGATATGGCGCTGCGGGAAGCCGACGCGGTCCTCTTTCTCCTTGACGGCTATTCCGGTCTGATGCCCGAGGATGAAGAGATCGCGGCGTGGCTGAGGAGCCAGAATGTCCCGGTCATCCCGGTGGTCAACAAGGGAGACCGCGGTGGGGTCGAGGTGCAGGCGAGCGAATTCTACAGTCTCGGGATGGGTGATCCGGTCGTGGTGTCCGCGGAGCACGGAATGGGGCTCGCGGAGCTCTGGGATGCGCTCGAAGAGTATATCCGCCAACCCGAGATCGAGGACGAGGAGGATGAAGCCGACCCAAAGGAGGCCCGGATCGCCATTATCGGCCGTCCGAATGTCGGGAAGTCTTCGCTGCTCAACCGGCTGATCGGAGACGAGAGGGTTCTCGTCAGTAATGTCCCGGGGACGACGCGGGACTCGGTTGACGCGGTTCTCACTCAGGATGGTTTCAGATACCGTTTCGTTGATACTGCGGGGATCCGGCGTAAGGGAAAGACCGAAAAGGGACCGGAAGTCCTGTCGGTGGTCATGGCGCGAAGGCAACTTGAGCGCGCTCATCTCTGCCTTCTGCTTGTCGATGCGGTTGAGGGGATTACAAATCAGGACGCCCATATCGGCGGATACGCCTGGGAGGGAGGGCGCGGCCTGATCCTCATCGTCAACAAATGGGATCTGATCGAAGATCGGGCCCGGATGAGGGCGGAGTTCGAGGATATGGTCGCCCGACAGTTGAAGTTCATGCGGCATTCGCCGGTTCTGTATCTCTCGGCCCTGACCGGAAAAGGAGTCCGGAAGCTCTTTCCGATCATGAGGAGGATGCACGAGGCCCGAGGCCGGAAGGTACCGACCTCTGATCTCAACAGGCTGCTCTCCGAGGCATGGGAACGGCGCCCGCCTCCGGTCCAGGGCCGGAAGGAACCCCGGTTTTATTACGCGACCCAGGTTCAGAGTTCTCCTCCGGCATTTGTTCTGTTCACGAACCTCAACCAGGAGCCCCATTTTTCGTATATGAGATACCTTGAGAATACTCTCCGAGTCCAACTCGGCTTGGAGGGTATCCCGATCCGGGTTATGATCAGGGGACGAAAGAAATAGGAGGGCTCTGTTCTTGGTCGTTCAGGGAGATAGGAAGGCCTCCATGGTCAGGTATCATGATTCTGGGAAGAGGCGGCAGAAAGATCCGGTCTTCGGAGCAGATCCAGCTGGATGTTCCGGCCTGTGGATTGGGTTGCAGAGAGGTTGAAGCATGGTCTTTTTTAATTACGCCCTGCGAAAACTGAATACGAAGATCGTCTATTACGGGCCGGGTCTCTGCGGCAAGACCACCAATCTCCAGTGGATTCACGATCATTTCGAAGGAGGAGAGAAGGGGAAGATGGTTTCCCTGGCGACGGAGGGGGATCGAACCATCTTTTTCGATCTGTTGCCGCTTGAGATCGGGACGATTCGGGGAATGGATGTCACCCTCCAGCTCTATACGGTCCCGGGTCAGGTGCATTACAACGCAACGCGGCAGCTTGTTCTTCGAGGCGCCGACGGTGTGGTCTTCGTGGCGGATTCTCAGAGGACGATGAAGAACTCCAATATCGACAGTCTGAAGAATCTTGAAGAGAACCTTTCGCTCCAGGGCGTAAATCTCTCGAAGTTTCCACACGTTCTCCAGTTCAACAAGAGGGACCTTGGCGATATTATGGGCGTCGAGGAGATGGATGAGCAGCTCAATGAGCATTCGGTGCCCTTTTTTGAAGCGACGGCCATCGAGGGCATTGGAGTTGAAGACACGCTCGGCGGAATTGTCAAACTCGTCATGCGCAGCCTCAGGGATCGCTATGAGCACCAGGCTGACCGTCTCGGAACGACGACTTTTGCGACTCCCCAGGCCCCTGCGACTCCGATAGCTCCGACGGTTCCTCAGGCGCCTGCTGTGCCGAGGGTTCCGACGGCGGCACCGACCTGGGGAACTCCTGTGACCCCTGAGACTCCGAGTTCGCCGGGTTTCCAGGCATCGGAAATTAGTTCTCCGCCGCCGGTTTCCGAGCCGGTTTCCGAAGAGGTCAAAGAGGATCTCTTAGAGACACGACCGACATCAGAGGACGAGGTCGCTCCGGAAGACGAGGCCACAGGCGTCTACTGCTTTGCTGCCGGGAAAAAGGATGAAACATCAGTTGATGAGGATGAGGCTTGGGCTTCGGATGAGCCGACGGATCCCGGGCTTTCACTTCCCCTCGAAGGAAGAGACCTGAGCTTCGATGAGGAAGCTGAGCAAGACTTCGATCTCGCTGACGAGGTTGATACCCAGACCGGGGTCCTTTTTCCGGACGGGGAAGCTGAGGGCGGCGTTGACGAGGTGATCTCGGAAGAGGTGGAGGAGATCCCCTCCTTCGACCAGAACATGTCGACGATAGCTGTTTCCGACGGGGAGGAATCCCTGATGAGCGATGACGTGGAGGAGGAAGCACCTCAGGAAGAGTCCGGAACTGATCCCTACGCGGATACCATCCCGCCGGATTACATCAAGGAAGAAGGTTCTTCTTCAATTCCGGTTTCGTCTGAGGTTGAGGCCTTGGTCGGTTCGGTCCTCGGTGTGGAGGAGCCCAGCCTTCCTGAGAGCCCGGACACTGAGGGATTGCCTGATTTTCGGGCCGAAGCTCAGATCGAAGAGACGGAAGAATCAGCTGGAGAGACGGAAGAATCTGTGGTTGAAGAGGAGCTTGGGGAATCTCCTTTCCCGGAGGAGGATCTCGGTCCGGCCCCGACTATTTCTGATGAAGGCACGACAGAAGAGGTAGAGGAGACTCCTGACGCTGAGGTCGGCATCGCCGAAGAGGCGGAAGCGACTGAGGAAATGGAGGCGATGGAGGCTGTTGCAGTGCCGGAGGTTGAAGAGCCGGCAGAACTTGAGGGTGGAGATGTGTTTTCCGAGCCGGAAGAGCTTTCAGAAGCGGAAGAAGAGGAACCGGCTGTGACGATGGAAGCTCCGATCTCCGATGAAGCCCTCGAAGAAGCTGAAGAAATTCAGGAAGTCGCAGGGGCTGAGGAGAGTGGAGAAGCTGAGCCTGCGGCGGTTGAGCCGGCACCTGAGCCGGAGGTCGAGGCCCACGAGCGTCGAATGGCGGCAACCCCGGTCTTTGTTGACGAGGGCGATCCTTTCATGGTGGTAGAAGAGGCGCCCGAGGTCCTGGCGCCGGCCCCCGTAGTCGTTTCTCCGGTCAATGCGATGAGCCAGGAAAACAGTCTGGCGCTGAAGTTGACCGGGACGGGGGCCATCGTGGAGTCCGGAGAGGTCCGCGCCCTTGATATTGAGGTGCCGGTTCCGGGCTCCTGGATCGGCAATCGCCGAGTCACCCTTCAACTGCGTTTGACCCTCTCTCCGGCAGAGGAGGGCGAAGATGAGTGATCGGCCGGTTCTTCCGGAAGGGCAGGAGAGTTTCAAGACCAACGAGGTCTGCAAGTTGGCACGGGTGCAGCCCTACATGCTCAAGTACTGGGAGAGTTATTTCTCCGGCCTGGAGGCCGAGACGACGGGGACGGGCCAGCGTCTTTATACGCGGAAACAGGTGGAGCTGATCCTGGAGGTCGCCCGCCTCCTGTCCGAGGAGAGTCTGACCCTGCCGGGCGCCCGGAAGAGAATCGAGGCGATGCAGGCCGATGGAGGAAAATCGGCCGCGAAGTCTGCTGGAAAAACAGCCGGGAAGAAGAGTGGAAGCAGGAAATCTGCTGAGCTGAAGACAGAAATTCAGCCTCCGAAGGGAAAAGAGGTTGACAAGAGGCCCCCGGACAACGTAAAACCACTGCTCGCGGCCCTTCGGGAGATTCGCAGGGATCTGTCGGAAGCGGTCGCCGAACTTCGAAAATAGTTTCTGGTCGGGACGTAGCGCAGCCTGGTAGCGCACCTGAATGGGGTTCAGGGGGTCCAGAGTTCAAATCTCTGCGTCCCGACCATTTCTTTTTTCCACTCACTCGCCGAAGACCGCAGGTGCGGTCTTCTTTCGGTTTTGATGGGGTTGTGGCCATCGCCGGTCGGTTCGAACCCCGACCGGCAATATCCACTTCTCGCCGGATGAAGCGAGTGGCCGCAGGGCGTCTCCTCCCATCCACCCAACGCCCGCGTCCACACATCGCTTCATCTCGTCGAGAGTCAGGGGGTCCAGAGTTCAAATCTCTGCGTCCCGACCATTTTTTCTCTCCGCTCACTCGCCGAAGACCGCCGATTGCGGTCTTCTTTCGGTGTTGATGGGGTTGCCTCCCTTGCCTTGAGAGGGGATACGCAACAGCGTGCAGCGCAATGACGATGATCCCGAAGGATCGTGGTTCCCCCTCCGATTCTGTGGCAGAATACTTCAAGTGAGACGAGTCGTGATTTCACCTCGTGCAGGTTGAAGGAAGGCGGAGCAATGGCGGGAGAGATCCTATGATGCAGGGGCTATCCAAGACCCGTGTTGCTCAGGCGCTGACCAACCTCAGCGCCCCACTGGCCACAGGTCAATATTGGGTGCTACTCCCTCTCGCAGTAGCTGAAGGACTGGGGCTTCTTCTGGAGGCAGGGGCCCTGAAGAAACGCAGGGAACTCATCGCAGGGCTACCGTCTTCGATTGCGGCGGCCTTTCCTGAAGACCTTTCTCTGTCTGCGGAGCAGAAAACCAGCCTGCAAAATCGTGCTGCATCGCTGGTCCAACTGGTGAGCCGAGAGATCGAGGGTCTCGATGTTGTCGAGCTGCCGGGGGCCGAGATCGCCCGGGAGGTGCGGGCTTCGGCGCCGGAGAGTATTTCAGGCCGTATCGCAGACCTGTTGAAGCCCCCATCCACACTGACTCCCAATTGCCTCGCCGATGCCTTGAAAGCTGAATTGGTCTGCCTCCTGACACCGGTGCTTGGCGATGAGGCCGAGTCGATCGCCGGAAATCTAGCGGAGGCGATTGTTGTCTCTCTGGCAGAGGATCCCCTGCTGAAAACGCCTTTTGAAGAAGCCCATCGGGCGGAGACGAGGGAGCTTGCACGAAAAGTACAGACCCTCCTCGATCACATCGGCGAGCTGGACGAAGGGTTGCGCGGCCTGGATCGTCTGGTCGCCCGGGCTGCCGGTCTTCCAAGCACGGCGATGTTGATGGAGCTGCTCAGCTGGAACAGAGAGGAGATGCGCGGCGAGCTGTTGTCCCACCAAGACCAGCGGCGAGCGAAGGAACTGGTCCTCTCGATTTCGAAATTCTTCTTCGAGCCTCCGCAAAGGACAGAGGCCCACCTGCTGGACGACTCCCCATTGATCGCCATCCGTGATGCCCTCGTCGAGGGCCTTGATTCTTCGGGTCTTCTCGTC
>JANTFG010000227.1 GCA_024763555.1 Thermoanaerobaculales bacterium | reverse complement strand
GAGAGCCCGATCAGAAAGAGGAAGGGAAGAACCATCCGGGCCAGAGAGAGGGCCTCGGCCGAGGTCTCCGGCGACATTCCCGGCGCCAGCAGGTGGATGAGCCACGGGAGCAGCAGATAGAGTACGCCGCAGACGCTCGTCAGGGCGATGAAAGCAAGGAGCAGGATCCTGAGAAGGAAGGTCCGCGCCTCACCCTCTCTCCCCTCCTCGCGAAGGCGACGGAAGGGCGGCATGAAGGCCCGTTCAAACATCTCCTCCCCGAGGACCCGGCGAAAAAGACCGGGGACGGAAAAGGCGACGACGAAAGCGTCAACCATGGCGCCCGAGCCGAAGAAAGCGGCCGTCAACAGTTCCCGGACCAGACCCAGCAACCTGGTCAGCAGGGTTCCGGCGGAGATCAGACCACCACCGAGGAGAATTCGACCCCGGCCCTCCCTCATCCGACGAGGCTCCGCCGAAATTCCCATCGGATGAGCATCAGGAAACCAATCCAATCCACTGGCGAAGGTCGAGCATTCCCGGTCTCAAGGCCGGATCAAGACCGGCCCTTTCGATGTCCTCAGGCCCAGCCAGAGGTTTCAAGGCGCCGGGCAGCGCTTTCCTCGGTCGGGTCAGGGCATGGGAGGCCAGCTTCAAGCCTGCTTCCAGTTCCCCGGGAGCAAATGCGGGCGCCCGAAGCTCCAGCACCGCCACCGCACTGTCAACCTTCGGACGCGGCCTGAAGGCTCCGGGCGGCACCTCGAAAGCCTGCCAGGCATCCGCATAGGCCTCCCGAAGCAGGGCCAGATAGCCATGGCCCCGGCCCGAGGGTTCGGCGAGGAGGCGTTCGATGACCTCTTTCTGGAGCATGATCACCATCCGTCGAATGAGATCGTGCCTCGGCAGGAGCCGGCGTAGAATCGCCGTCCCCACCGAGTAGGGCAGATTGGCCGCAAGCTGCCACGGAGCTTCCTCGGCCAGCAGCTCATCGAAGTTCACTTTCAATGCATCGCCGACGTGGAGGTCGATGCAGAAGTTCTCACGGAGGGCCGGAAGGAGTTCCTCGTCCATCTCCACCGCGAGAACGCGGGAGAAACGCTCACAAAGCGGTCCGCTGAGGGCGCCTTTCCCCGGTCCGATCTCGAGAACCCGCCCGGGAGTCGGCGCCAGAAGATCGACGATTCGGCGGGCCGCCGTCGGATCCACAAGGAAATTCTGGCCCATCCTTCTCCGCTTGGGTCGACCCATCAGTCGGCGTCCCTCCTTCGGCATGCCTCGACCATCGGCCGGACGAAGGTCTCGAGGGCGGGCAGCAGTTCCTCATCCTCGGCCATCTCCGCGATGAGGCGAACGATGGCGGATCCCACCACGACACCATCCGCTTTCAGGGCAATTCTCCCGACCTGGTCGGCCGTGGAAATCCCAAAGCCCACCGCCAGCGGCAGTCTGGAGGACTTTCGTACCCGGGCGATCAGCTCCTCGAGACCTTCATCGAGGCTGCTCCGGGCTCCGGTGACGCCGAGACGTGACACGAGATAGAGGAAACCCGAACCGACGCGTGCGGCAGCCCGGATTCGTTTCTTATCCGAGGTCGGCGTCACCAGCATGATCGGATCAAGGCCGTTCCTCTTAAGAGCCGGAGCAAAGCGATCCATTTCCTCGCTCGGGACATCGGTGAAGAGCAGACCGTCCGCTCCCGCCGCGGCAGCCTCAGAGGCAAAATTCGAGATTCCCCGCCGCAACACCGGGTTGGCATAACTGAAGAGGACCATCGGGACCTGGGAGAAGCGTCGAATCTCGCGAATGATCTCGAAGATATCGTCCAGTTTCGTGCCGGCCGCCAGGGCCCGTTCCGCGGCCGCCTGGTTCGTGGGCCCGTCCGCAATCGGGTCGGAGAATGGAATCCCCAGTTCAATGACATCCACCCCGGCCGAAACCAGACTTTGAACAATGTCTCCAGTCTTCGAGGGCGAGGGATCGCCCGCGGTGATATAGGCGATAAAGGCGGCCCGCCCCTCGCGCTGCGCCTTTTCGAAAGCTTCAGAGAGACGGCTCATCTCGATTCCCCTTTCAGACGAAGAACCTCCTCGAGGTCCTTGTCGCCCCGGCCCGAAAGATTGATGAGAATCGCGGACTTGAGCGGCATCGCCGGAGCGACACGGATCGCGTAGGCAATCGCGTGGGCACTCTCCAGCGCCGGCAGAATTCCCTCCGACCGGCTCAACCTGTCAAAGGCCGCAAGTGCTTCCTCATCGCCGACCCGCACGTAGTTGACTCGCCCCTTCTCCTCCCAGTCGGCATGCTCCGGCCCGACCGCGGGATAGTCCAGGCCCGCCGAGACGGAATGGGTCGGAAGCACCTGTCCCTCCTCATCCTGAAGGACACGGGTCAGGGTTCCATGGAGGATTCCTTCGGGCACATCGTCGAGGAAGCGCGCCGCATGTTCACCCCGTCCGCTCCCGCGCCCCCCGGCCTCAACCCCGACGAGGCGCACCTGATCGTAGGGAACGAAGGCCGAGAAAATCCCGGCCGCGTTGGAGCCGCCGCCGACACAGGCAACGACAAGCTCCGGTAAGCCCCGATGCACTTTCCGGAACTGGCCGAAGGCCTCCTCGCCGATGACGGACTGGAAATCACGCACCATGGCCGGATAGGGATGCGGACCCAGGACGGAACCCAGGATGTAATGTGTGCTCCGAGCATGGGCGACCCAGTCTCTGAGGGCCTCGTTGATGGCATCCTTCAGGGTCCGGCTGCCGGATTCCACCGCAACCACCTCAGCACCCAGAAGCCGCATCCTCTCAACATTCATCCTCTGACGCCTCATGTCTTCCGAGCCCATGTAGACGCGGCACTCCAAGCCGAGAAAAGCTGCCGCCGTCGCGGTTGCCACGCCATGCTGACCGGCGCCCGTCTCCGCAATGACCCGGTGCTTGGACATCTCCCGGGCCATCAGGGCCTGTCCCAGCGCGTTGTTGAGCTTATGGGCCCCCGTGTGGCAGAGATCTTCCCGTTTCAGCCAGATTTGCGCCCCACCGAGTTCCGCCGCCAGTCGCCGTGCCGGGTGCAGTGGCGTCGGACGTCCGACGAAAGTCTCGAGAATGTCCTTCATTCGAGCCTTAAAGGCCCGGTCCTTTCCGATCTTCTTCCAGAATTCTTCGAGTTCCGCAAGTGGCGCCATCAGAGTCTCCGGGACGAAACGCCCCCCGAAACGTCCGAAATATCCTGCCGAATCAGGTCCGCTCTTCATCCGATTCCTCCATCGCCATCCATTGTAGCCTCTCCCGGTGTTCCACCGGGTTAGAATGTCGCCATGAAGCACATCACCGTTAGCGCCGCCGTCATCCGTGATTCCTCCGGCGACATCCTGCTCAGTCGGCGCCCCGAAGGGCGTCATATGGGAGGTTTCTGGGAATTTCCGGGCGGGAAGGTCGAGGAGAACGAGAGTCTGCGACAGGCACTGATCCGGGAATTGAAAGAAGAGCTGGGAATCGACGCCCGCATCGGCGAGAAGATTCTGGGCACAACTCATCGGGAGGAGTCTCTGACGATTGATCTTCACTTTTTTGAAGCCCGGATCATCGGCGGCCGACCTCAGCCGCTCGATCATCAGGAGATCAGGTGGGTCAAGGCGAAGGATCTCGGAAACTTTCCCACGCCCCCCGCCGACCTCGAACTGATCCGGATGCTGGCACAAAAGCCCCGATGAGGGAGCCTCATCAAAGCAGACTGCGGTTTGCAACCGGGGTCAGCACCTGAGGATGGGGCAGAATCCGGAGCCGGAGCAGGCGCAGAGGCCGGAGCGGGAGCAGCAACCGGAGCCGGAACCGATGCGGGAGCCGGGGCGGTCGTGTTTCTTTGAGCGGAATACGGGGAGGTGATCGCGGTCTCTGTTATTGAGGCCGGAGCAGCCAGCTCGCGGCAGAAATCGATGCAGTTGTGCGATGTCCAGACCACTGCGAGTAGGATTCTACCAGTTCAGTCTCGCCTCTCGGGCGTCAGACCCGGCTCCGGAATCGGTCCCGGATGGCGGTTCCTGCTCCGGACCAGCGGCCTGCCGGACAAGGTACACCACCGGAGAGCGAGGTATTCCCTGCCTGATCGGGTCTCAAAAGAACTCGAAGCACTGAAAACAATGACCCTGGGGCCCCCACCCTCCCTAAAACCCTGTTCTCAGTTTGCTTCTCCGGCCTTCGGATGACCAGGTCCCTGGCGAACGGAGGCTGAGAACTCAGGAAGGTCCTGATGCCGTGCCTCGGGGTGAAGAGGCTCTGCCAGGTGAGATTTCTTCGGAGGCGGAGTCAGTCATTTCGAGGATCCCGGGGGTTCATTCCTCGGTTTTGTCACCCGATTGGCCACGGATGGAGTTTTTGCGGGGGACAGGGAGCTTGAAGCAGCGAAAAGGGAGAGATTCTCCTCGTCAAAGAGCGCAAAGGTCTTCTCAGACGCCCTCGATGCCGTCTCGGAATGCCTCGAAAGCTCAAGCGGCGCCTGGGTTCTGTAGCTGTCCGTAAGGCTCGGGAAAGTACGGGTCGCCTGGGCCGGAAGAGCAGCGAATACAAGAAGGCTCACGAGGACGACCATGTGAGCCCGAGGTCTTCTCATATTCGCTGCCTGCCTTCTCATGCGGCCATTGTAACCCGGTCGGTCCTGGTGGAACTCAGGCAGCAACAAAGAAAGGTGGCCGGCTCCATGCCGGCCGAAAGACAGTAAGCCCAACGGGCTTTCCTATTCTTCTTCAGCCGGCGGATGGCCTGAATCGGCCCCCCTACCCAAGACAAAGCAGCGAAGGAAGAGAAGACAGCTGAGTCTTAGAGTTCTGGCCCGCTCCCCGCGATCTCAGCGACCTCGGCGCAAAAAATGCCCTCTGCCTTCATGTCCCGGGCGGGAGGGGGCCTTTGCGATCTTTGCGTGCTCTGCGTGAAAATCTCTTCTGACTTCGGGTGGGTGGGAACCTCTGCGATCTCCGCGACCCCCGCGTGAAAATGCCTTCTGCCTTCTCTGTCCCCTCTTTGCGATCTTCGCGTACTCTGCGAGAAAATGTCCTTTCTTCTTTGGGTGGTTGGCGTATTCTGGAGCCGTCGGTCCTTCTATCCTCTCACGAAGAGAGAGGACCGCTGATTGATGTCTTTGCTGGAGGAGAGCTTGTTCTCCGACAGTGGAGCTTCTGTCAGCTCTGACTGCGAAGCAGTCCCAGGACCGATGGCCCTCTCTCTGCGATCTCCGCGATCTCGGCGTGAATATTGCGTTCTGCCTTCTTGTCCCGGGCGGGAGGGGGCCTTTGCGATCTTGGCGTGCTTTGCGTGAGAATGTGTTCATGCCTTCGGGACGGGGTGTTCTTCGGGCGGGCGGGGGCCTTTGCGACCTTTGCGAGAAAATGCTCCTTCTTCTTTGGGCGGGAGGGAAAATGCTTCCCGATGCTTTCCGCTCACCCGGGCAGGCCGTGAAGCGGCCGTACTCACGGGGGCGCTTCGCCTCAAACAAACCCTCAGCGCAAATACCTCCAGGAGCTGGGAACCGGCGCGCTGAGGATTCGCTTCCTGACTCCGACCCGGGGTCTGGTCACGCTCTCTTCGCTGAGCTGTTCAGTCCTCGTCCCGGTCCTTTGCCCGCCGAATATTGTAGGCAGCCCTGGCCAGGGCAACTGGACTGTCTTCCCTCCCCGGATGGTAGGCGCGGAGATCCGAGATGCCGACTCTGTTTCCCAGGCGGATAAGTTCACCCCGGGCAATCAGCGTCTCCGGCCTGCCCGGCCTGAGATAATCGACCCGCAGATCCAGAGTCGCCACCCGGTCTTCCAGCTCGAGGCGGGACCAGACGCAGGCGCCGCCGACCGTATCCAGGAGCGAGGAAATCGCACCGCCGTGGAGGGCCGGAAGAACGGGATTTCCGATCAGCTCCTCCCGAAAAGGCATTTCCATCAACACCAGGCCCGGCTCCACGCTGAGAAAACGCATCCCGAGATGTCTGACAAAATGGGTTTCTTCGAACATTCCGGCCA
>JANTFG010000226.1 GCA_024763555.1 Thermoanaerobaculales bacterium | reverse complement strand
CGGAAGCCGGTCATCGCGTACTGCTTGGAGACGCCGTTGATCAGAATCAGCTTGGAGTTGTCCGAGCGGTCCTTGACGAAGTCATAGCAGTTGACCGGCGTCTTCCCGTCGAAGATCAGGCGGTGGTAGATATCGTCCATGATCAGGTAGAGACCGCGCCGCTCGCAGAAATCGACGATGTCGGCGATGAACTCCGCCGGGTAGACCGCGCCCGAGGGATTGTTGGGACTGTTGATGATCACGGCCCGAGTATAGGAGCCCGTCACCTGCTCGATGTCCTGAATCCGTGGGATGAAGGATCCGTCTTCCGGATGCACCGGAACGGGGACGCCGCCGACCAGCTTGACCATTTCCGGATAGCTGACCCAGTAGGGCGCCGGAAAGATGACCTCTTCCTGGGGGTTGAGGATGGCATGCAGGGCCGACATGATCGCCTGCTTGGCGCCGCCGGAGGCCATGACGTTCTCCGGGGCCGGGCGCCAGCCGTAGAACTCCTCCGTGTAGCGGATGATGGCCTGCTTCAGGGCCGGGATCCCATCCGGAGGCGTGTAGCGGACTGCGCCCGAGTTGAGCAGCGAGGAGGCGGCCAGGATCGCATCCATCGGCGCCATGCCTTTGGGTTCTCCGCCGCCGAGATGGATGACGGGATCCCCCTTGGCGCGGAGGATCGCGGCAATCTCGTTGAGTTTCAGTGTGGCGGATTCGCCGATGGACTGGGCAATATACGAAAGGCTCATAGGGGTCCCTTCCGCCGCCTCAAGCGGCCCGGAAGGGGGATTATCACAGAAACACCCGAAGTTGACTACTCTGAGATTTCAGCGGGGTATTTGCGCTGTGGGCTGCTTGAAGATCAAACGATCCAGTGGAGACGGCCGCTTCGCGACCTGCCCGAGCGAGCGGAAGGCGTCAGGAAGCGAGCTTCCCTCCTGCCGTCCGCCTCGCCCGGCCCCGCCAAAACCCACGGCCGGACGACCCCCTGGTCGGAGGAAAACCCTCAGGCCCGGTTGCTCGGAAAATTGTGAATGTGCCCGCTTCGGAGTAGAATCCCCCTTCGCATCTTGTGCGGGCTTTGAAGATGCACTCGGAGGATTTCATGAATACGAATCTCAAAGAAACCGTTCAGGCACTCGAAGCTCTGGCTTCCTCGAAGAGTTCCGCAGACTTTCTGCTGACCTGGGACAAGACCGACGATGAGCTGATGGCCACGGCGCTGGTCGCGAAAGCACTGAAAGAACTCCACCGGGAGGGCAGGAGCCTGCGGATCTTCGACACCGGCCTGGCCATCGCCATCTTCCGTGACAAGTCCACCCGCACACGATTCAGTTTCTCTTCGGCGGCCAACGCCCTGGGACTTGCGGTCGCCGATCTCGACGAGGAGAAATCGCAGATCAGCCACGGAGAGACCGTGCGCGAGACAGCCAACATGATCTCCTTCATGGCGGAAATCATCGGCATTCGGGACGACATGTACCTCGGCCAGGGCAATTCCGGAATGCGCGAAGTGGCCGCCGCGGTGCAGGAGGGCTTCGAGGCCGGCGTGCTCCACCAGCGGCCGGCGCTCATCAATCTTCAGTGCGACATCGACCACCCGACGCAGACCATGGCCGATCTGCTGGCCCTCGAGGCGCATTTCGGCTCCTTTGAAGCCCTGCGGGGGAAAAAGCTCGCGATGACCTGGGCCTACAGCCCCTCCTACGGAAAGCCATTGTCGGTCCCACAGGGCATCATCGGCCTGATGACCCGTTTCGGGATGGACGTCGTTCTTGCCCATCCCGAGGGCTATGATCTTCTGCCCGAGGTGATCAGTCTCGGAGAAAAGCAGGCGGCGGCCTCGGGAGGCCGTTTTGAAGTCACCGGCAGCATGGAGGAGGCCTTCGAGGGCGCGGATGTCGTCTACCCCAAGTCATGGGCGCCCTTCCATGTCATGCAGCAGAGAACCGATCTGCTCTCACAGGGGGATCGCCGGGGTCTGGATCAGCTCGAGAAAGAATGCCTGGCCAACAACGCCCGATATCAGGACTGGGAGTGCACCGAAGATCTCATGGCAAAAACCCGAGACGGAAAGGCCCTGTACATGCACTGCCTGCCGGCGGATATCACCGATGTCAGCTGTCAACACGGCGAAGTTGCGGCCTCGGTCTTCGAGCGCTACCGCCTCGCCACCTATCGCGAGGCCTCCTTCAAGCCCTTCGTCATCGCCTCGATGATGATGCGTGCCAAAGTGGACGACCCCGCGGCGACAATTGAAAAACTGGCCGCCGGTGGATCGAGAAAACTGATCTGAAATCGGGGACTCCGCAGCGGCCTTCCACCGGAACCGGAACGGCAATCCGGAGCCGGGGACCGGAACAGATTCCGGAGCCGCGAACAGGAGCAGCATCCGGAGCCGGCCCTGACGCCCGAAACGCGAAGCTCACGCAGCGTGGCCAGACTCAAGTTGGTCGGAACATCCCACGGCCGCACCGGTTCCTGCCACGATCTCCCTGCTCAGACTCGGGACACCAGGGTGGCGTCAGGCCCACGCATTCCGCTCAGAAATCAACAGCCGCCCCGGTTCCGGAATCCGCTCCGGATGCGGCTCCTGCTCCTGCCTCTGCTCCGGCTCCAGCTCCTGTTCCTGCCCTCTGCTTCGGCTCCCAGCCCTCGACTCAGATCTTCTCCAGTTTCGCGATGGTGGGCACCAGGGTCTTTTTTCCGGGGACGTCAAAAAAGATCACCAGCTTGAGACGTGGTCCGCGCCCCTGGCAGCTGAGGATGATACCGCGCCCGAATTTGCGGTGACGGACGCGATCTCCCGGTCGCCAGCCGACCCCGTCCTCATCGACGACGGCGGCCGCAATCTTTCGCCCCGTCCGAGTCCGGCTCGGCGTGCTCCCCGCTCGTCCGGATGCGCCGCCTGAGGGCCGCGTGGCCGAAGAGCGGTCCCAGGCCGCACTCTCCTGCTGCATGCTTGAGCCGAATGCCGAATGCCGCACCGGCGCCCCGCCGATTGTCTCCAGCCCGGCGCCTTCCAGATCATCGAGAAAACGCGAAGGACTGCTCGGCTTACGCTGGCCGAAGAGGAAGCGGTCAGCCGCCGCGCTCAGGGCCAGTCTCTTCTTCGCCCGGGTCATCCCGACGTAGAGCAGGCGTCGCTCCTCCTCGATACCGGCCTCATCGCCGCTGGAGTTGGAGTGCGGCAGGAGCTGGTCTTCGAGTCCTCCGATAAAAACGGCATCAAACTCCAGGCCCTTGGCGGAATGAAGGGTCATCAGCCGCAGGCAGTCTTCAGCGGCGTCGCTCTCTCCCTCCTCCAGGAGAGCCACGGAATCCAGGAATTCCTCAAGGCTGAGATCTTCTGCCGTGGACTCGGCGACGGCGGCGACGAGCTGGCGGAGATTCTCCCGCCGAACAATCTTCTCTTCTTCCTCACCCTCATAAAGCCCGGCGAGACCGCTGTTCTCAAGCAGCCACTGGACGAAATCGGCCGCCTCCAGCTCCTCTCGCTTGAGCTCCGCCTCCTCGAAAAGACCGAAAAACCGCTCCAGGGAAAAGCGGGCCCGGGCCATCAGGTTCTCAGGCAAGTCCCGGGCCGCCGCGGGCAGACTGAGACCTGTCCTGTCTGCGTGGGCGCGCAGGACATCCAGGGTGGCCGCCCCGATCCCCCGGGCCGGCACGTTGACGATCCGCTCGAAGGCGACCACATCCTCCGGATGCACAGACAGGCGGAGGTAGGCCAGGGCGTCCTTGACCTCGGCCCGCTGCCAGAATCGCAGACCGCCGACGACGCGGTAGGGGATATTCCTCCGGGTCAACTCCTCTTCATAGGGGCGCGTCTGGGCATTGGTCCGCAGCAGAACGGCGATTTCCCCTGCAGGAATTTCTCCCATCATCTGCTCGATCTCATCCACCGTCCATCGGGCCTCGTGCCTCTCGTCTTCGGCCATGAAGAGGCGAACGGACTCGCCGCCTTCCCTGCGGGTAAAGAGCCGCTTACCGCGGCGCTTGATATTCCTGGAAATCAGGGCCTCGGAAAGCGAGAGGATCGGCGAAGTGGAGCGGTAGTTCTCCTCGAGCTTGATGACGCGGGCCCCGGGAAAGTGCTTTTCGAAGGAGAGGATATTCTCCATCTCCGCCCCGCGCCAGCGATAAATGCTCTGGTCCTCGTCGCCGACGGCCGTAATGTTGCCTTCTTCGCCGAGGATGGTGTGGAGCAGCTCCATCTGCACGCGGTTGGTGTCCTGGAACTCATCGACCAGCAGATAACGGGCCCGACGCCTCAGGGCCTTGAGCACGACCTCTTTCGACTGAAGCAGGCGGAGGCAGATCGAAAGCATATCGTCGAAATCGACGGCGCCCAGCTCTTTCTTTCGGGCTTCATAGGCCTTCCAGAGACGGGCGATCTCCCGTCTCCGGGAGGCAGATCGCTTCTCGAAGTCCTCGAGACTGTGGAGTTTGTTGATCTCTTTCGAAATAACCGCCAGCACCATTCGGGAAGGGAACTCTTTGGGATCGAGTTGTTCGGCTTTGACGAGTCGATTCATCACGGCGCGCTGATCGTCGGCATCGAGGATGGAGAAGCGAGACTTGAGACCGGCCTCCTTCGGCCAGCGCCGAAGGACATCAAGCGCCCAGCGGTGGAAGGTGCCGAGAAAGGCCCCCTCGAGGCGGCCCCCGGAGAGTCGGGACGCACGTTCCCGCATCTCCCGGGCCGCCTTGTTGGTGAAGGTCAGGGCGGTGATTTCGCGGCCTTCAGCGGCCTTTTTCTGAATCAGGGAGGCCACCCGGCAGGTCAGAACCCGGGTCTTGCCCGAGCCCGCGCCGGCTAAGACCAGCAGCGGCCCTTCGCCGTGAAGCACCGCCTCACGCTGGGGCTCGTTGAGATCGTCGAGGATGTCGGATAGCACGGGCAGCCCTCCTTCTCAGGCGACACAGGATACCCTGTCCGGGAGGCAATAGCAGGACAGAGAACACAATTTTTCACGCGGAGAACGCCGGGTGACGCGGGGAGGCTGCATTCATCATCCCGCGATTTGGGGGAATCCCGGACATGGCTCTGCTTTCCGATCCCCTCGACTCATGTTATACCTAAATTGACCGATTCTCGATGGCGATCTGCACCAACCTCTTGGCCTCCAGGCACTTGCAAAAAGCCTCGACAGACCTCCGGGTATGCCTGCGTTTCTTGCAAGCACTGGTGACTCAAGATCTTGACGCATCTCATCCATCAGAATCGGTCAGTTTAGGTTATATTAGTACTGGAAAGGATACTGAAATGGGAACTGGAATAAATACTATTGCGGCACAGGAAATCAAACGGCGGGGCGTCATTGCCTTGGAAGAGGGCCTGCGGCGGGGACCGATTCATATCCTCAAGAGAAATCGCGCTGTCTGTGTCGTCCTTAGCGAGACAGAATTCCAGGAACTCCTTGACCAGGCAGCAACAGCGAGATTGGCCGATTCCCTCGCAGATCTTCAAGATGGGCGCGTCGCTTTTTCCAGCTCCCGGGAGATTCTGGATGAAATCTCCTGAGATGTGGCGTCTTGGACGAACACAAGGCTTTGTGCGAACTGCTCGGCGTCTCCTGAAACGAAATCCAAGTCTTGTAGCGCTCGTCGGATCCACACTTCAGCGTTTGGAAAGCGATCCCCATCAACCCGGCCTCCGGCTCCACCCCCTGCGCGGAAAACTCGAGGGTCTCTGGTCGGCCCGAGTCACGCCCCGCATCCGCGTCATTCTCACAATCGACCCTGAGAAGAAAGAAATCATTCTGCTCGATATCGGCAGTCACGACGAGGTATACAGATAGGGATTCCATATCGCGTGTTATTTTGACACCGAGCTGAAAGAGAAATCCGTCCCGAATACCAGCCGGCGCTAAGGGGCCGCGCAAGAATTACTTCCTGTTTAGCGCGCCCGGATGTGCTTCAGATTTGGATTGGGCGATTGAGGGGAATCGGAGGCGTAGCCTTGCCTACGTTGAGAATTTCCAGATTGAGCCCGAGCCGAAGATGTG
>JANTFG010000225.1 GCA_024763555.1 Thermoanaerobaculales bacterium | reverse complement strand
CTGACCGGCGCCCACCTGGACCTGGAGGCCGAGATCAATAGCTCTGCAAGAGATTTCGTCCGCCTCAAGGTGAAGACACCCGAAATCGTGGTCTCCCACCGCTTTCCCCTGAAGTTCCTGCGGGGTGAGCTGGGCCTGTCCCGCAGGGCTTTGTGGGGGAGGGTCGATGAATCTTCATTCTTCGGCGGACATTTTCATGGAAACTACCGTCTCGGGGCCCTCGGCGGCAGCTTCCCCCACGATGTGCAGGCCCATTGCGAGGGAATGGATCTCGGGGCCTTTCTCAGGGCACTCAAGGTTCCGACGGGCGGGCTTTCAGCCGGCATGAATGTCGGGGCGAACCTTCAATGGAAGGGCCGAAACTTCCCCGGAGGTTCCGGACGGGCCGAGATCCAATTCTCCCCAAGGCAGGGTGCTCTGCCCGTTGAGGGTTCCCTGAGCCTCGGGCTTGATGGGGGCGCCTTTCTTGAATTTCAGGCTCAGGATCTCCACCTCGGCCGGAGTCGTGTTGATCTTCAGGGACCCCTGCAGATCGGAAGCTGGGATCCCGCCTGGTCGATCCACGCGGAGCCCGCCCTGATGGATGAGATCCTACCGGCGGTCAATCGCTGGGTCGGCAGCCGGATCTTCCCTGCCGCGATCGGCGGTCAGGGCCTTCTGGACCTCAGCATGAACGGGCCCTGGAAGGAGCTCAGGGTGGGTGTCCATCTCGATGCGCACAATCTCAGCTGGCCGCCGATCAGCCTCGATCGAGCGGATCTCGATGCGCGAATCGGCAGCGGAGGCGTCGACATCAGGCACGGCCATTTCAGCGTCGGGGATGGCGGAGGCCGGGTTGAGGGTGCGATCCGGTGGAAACCGGCGGAGGGAGAGGAGGAACTCCAGCTTCAGATCAACGGGCGCGATCTTCCCATGAACAAGGTCATGAGCTGGGCCGGCTCCGAGCCGGGTCTCTGGTCGGGGGCGCTCTCCTTTTCGGGTGGGCTTCGGGGGAATCTCGCAGCTCCCTCCGGTTCCTGGGCGCTCAGTGTCCGGGAGATGACCGCAGGCGGCCTGGAATGTGGGAGCGGCGGCGCTTTCGTCGAACTGGAAGACGGCGTCTTCCGCGCCAGGCAGCTCGATTTTGACCGTGGCCTCGAGGGAGATCTTGCCTGGAAGGTCATGGGACAGCACTTTTGGGCGGATCTCGGCTGGGAGCAGATGGAGGTGGACGGGAATTCCCTGTTGGGAAAGGTCTTCGGTGGGAAGGCCGTCGACTGGCAGGCCAGGATCGACTGGAAGCTCAGGGAAGCCTTGCCCGAAGGAAGGATCAGCCTTGAGAACCAGCTCAGCCGACTCGAGGGCGAGCTTTCCGATGAAGGCCTTCTCCTCCGGGGAAAGCTTGGGGATGCCCTGGCCGCACGGGTGGAGATCCCTGATTTTGATGCTCATCGACCCTGGTCGGGTACGGGAGAGCTGCGTACGGAGAAGCTCTCCGACATTTTCGGCTATCTGGGCGGACCTCAGGAGCTTGGACTGAAAGGCCGAATGCGCTTCGGACTGAAACTCCAGGGTGTCGGGACGACTCTTCGGAACTTCGAGGCACGAAACGAGAAGATGGAAATCTCTTTTGACGGGAAGGCGATTTCGATTCTGGAGGGCGGTGTTCTCAGTTGGAGCCCTGAGGGTTTCCTTCTGAGCAGGACGAAACTGAGCGCGGGAAAAGATGAATTGGAGATCGGCGGGCGCGTGGACCCGTCAGGCGCCTTGAAGGCTCAGCTCAGCGGGAGTTTCGACGCGCGCATGCTGGGTTTCTTCCTTCCCGAGTGGGAGCCGGCCGGGTCGGTTTCCGGATCGGTCGAGGTTCTCGGGCGCCTCGGGGCGCCCTACTTCGAGGGCTCGGCCCGACTCGGGAAGGCTTCTTTCCGTCTCCCGCAAACCTCGCTGATTCTCTCCGATGTCGGTGGCGATCTGCTGTTCTCCCGCGCCCGGGTTGTTCTGGATGGAATGAGCTTCAGGATTCTTCGTGGTCGAGGGCACGGTGGCGGGATGGTCCAGCTCAGCGGGGACGTGCCTCTCTTTGCCCTCTCCGGCACGATTCAGGGCCTCCAGTATCCACTCTTCGAGGGCCTGACGCCCAGAATCTCGGGCAGCTGGAGCCTCGGGGGTCCCGTGGGCCAGTTCATTCTCGGAGGTGAACTGAGCATCGATTCCGCGGAACTCCGCTCGAAAAAAGATCTTCCCTCTCTCCTGCTCGACTGGTTCGGGGAGGAGGAGCACCAGGATTCCTCAGGCGGACTCCAACTCGATCTTCATGTCAAAGGAGAACGATCCCTCCTCTCCCGATCGCCGCTGATCAGGCTCGCCGGAAGCACCGACCTGCATATCATCGGCGATGCGACCGCACCCGGTCTCCTTGGTCAGATCACCTTCGAGGACGGCGGAGAGATCACGGTCCAGGGCGTCCGCTATGAAGTTGAACACGCCCATCTCGGTTTTGCCGACCCCAACTCCATCGAGACGATGGTCAACATCGGCCTTGAGGCGCGGATTCAGGATTACCAGGTCAGGGTCCAGCTCAACGGCTCGGCGGAACATCTCGTTCCGGTCGTCTCCTCGGAGCCGCCACTCAGTCCTCAGGAGATCTTCTCGCTGATGTCCGTCGGTTCCCCGACTGCGGATGTCGGCGCCGGAGGCGCCATCGGACTCTCGGTGGCCTCCTCAATGCTCAGTAACAGCCTCCAGAATGCTCTCGAGAACCGGGATCTGTGGTTGCTGCCGATCGACCAGGTGCGGATCGATCCCTTTGTCGAAAACGCGACTGGGGATCCCTCGGCTCGGGTCACGGTCGTCAAACAGCTCAGTCCGAATTTCACAGTCACTTTGCAATCCGACATTTCGGCAGAAAAAAACCAGGTCATTACCGGGCGCTGGTACCTTGGTTCCGGCCTTTTCGTCGAGGGATCCAGAGATCAGAACCGCCAGGTCGGAATCGACTTCAAGATGAGGAAGAGGTACTGAGTGCGACGGATTGTTTTTCTCCTCCTCATGATGACCGGCAGCCTGCTTGCGCTGCCCGCCCTCGCGGGCGAGATCATTTCCGGCATCAGTATCGAAGGATCGCCTCCCGGCGGAGCGGTCGCTCTGGAAAAACTCCTGGGTCTGAGGGTCGGCGGCGAGCTCGATCCCGCCGCAGTCCGGGCGGGACTGCAGGCCATCACAGCCTCCGGTCAGATCCGCTGGATCCGGGTCGAGAAGGAGGAGAGTCCTGCTGGATTGCAGATTCGGATCCGGGTCGAGACCAGGCCTCGTCTCTCCAGGATCGATATCGAGGCGCCGAGTTTCAGCTGGCGACTCCGAGTGCGAAGCTGGATCGATCTCCAGGTTGGGGAGCCGGTGGATGCCGCCCGGATCCTGCTGATCACGAGGAAGGTCGAGACCCGGATTTCGGATTCGGGCTACCCGGACGTTCGCCTCAGCCCCTACCTGGACTATTCCAGGCAGGACAACACCGCCGCCCTCCAGCTCGTTTTAGAGCTCGGGGAGCCGGAGATCCTCCAGAAGCTTGAGGTCGAAGGCCTTCCCGAGGGTGTTTCCGTCTCCGAAGTCTTCCCCGATTTCAAAGCGGGAAAGAGACTTCGAAGGAAAATGGAGATGGAGATGGAGACCCGTCTGGAGGGGAAGATGCGGCGCCGGGGCTGGTGGGACGCGGTCGTGACAGGGGTTGATCGCAGGAAGGGGAAAGCGGGCTTCGACCTCGTGCTCCACCTGGATCCCGGTCCACATTATTCTCCAGTATTTGAAGCGCCGCCGGGTTTCAAAGACAATCTGAAAGAGGTGTTTCCGGATCCGGCCGAAGAAGATCTCAACGTCAGCCAGCTGGGGAATCTTGTCGATCGAATCGAGGAGCGACTTCGGGAAATGGGCCGGCCCCTGGCCCGGGTCGAGGCCTCCATCGAGGACACCGGCGAAGGAGAGCGCGCACTGCGTCTCAGGGCCGAGCCCGGTCCGGAGGCCAGATTGCAGGAGATCCTCTTCCCGGGAGCCGACACGATCCCTCGAAAGGAACTCCTCAAGATATGCAGACTCGAAATCGGCGACGGCTCCTCCAGACACCCGCTCACTCACAGGGTACTGGAGGCCTCCCGCATGAGCTTGAAGGAGGCCTACCTCCATCGGGGTTTCCATGATGTCATTGTTCACCCGGCCGAGCTGGAGCAGATCGGCGCCGAGCGTCGAGGAATCCGCCTGCTCTTCAGGGTCGAGGAAGGGCTTCGGCTGACGGTCTCCTCCTTTGACATCAGCGGCCTTCCCTCGGAAGCCCTCTGGGCCCTGGACCGGGATGGCTATGACCTCGACCCCACCCAGGGCTGGGACCCGGATCAGCTGAAGAGTCTGGTCGAGCGATGGAAGACGGCTCTTGCGGATTCCGGATATCCCGAGGCGGAAATCCGGCCCGAGCTCCGAAGCCCTGAGGCGAGCCGGGTCGGCATTACCCTCTGGGTTGATCCCGGTCCATACGTCCGATTCGGGAAGGTCGTGATTGCCGGTCTCAGCCATACCCGGGAGAAACTCCTTCGCCGAATTCTCAGCCATGCCGGCCTCTCCGAAGGCGCCCCCTATCTCGGATCCACCCTGCGCCGGGCCCAGGTGGAACTCTACCGTCTCGGCCTCTTCCGATCCGTCTCGATCGAGACCATACCCGGGCAGGAGATGATGGAGAGTCGTGGGGTGGTTGTGGAAGTCGACGAAGGACTCCAGCGATCCTATCTTCTCGGCCTCGGCTGGGGTTCCGAAGAAGGCGCCCGGATCACGCTCGGCTGGTCCCACCTCAATCTCCTGGGAGGAGGACACGCCCTCTCGCTGGAGACCCGCTATTCTTCCCGGGAGTTTCGTTATCAGCTTAGTCTCCGGGAGACACTTCTTCCTCTCTTTGAGACGCCGGGCTACCTGGCAGTCTATCGGACGGAGGAGCATTTTGCCGATTATGATCAGCGTCGCGAGGGCCTCTGGATGGAAATCGGAGACCGCCTGCAGAGGCCGTATCGCCACTGGATTCGCTATGAATACCAGGTGGTCGAGCCGGATGCTCCCCTGGAAATTCTCTCCGATCTCGAGCGGGACCAGCAGCAGATCCACCTTTCCTCGATCACACCGGTTTTCGAATGGGATCACCGGGATGATCCTCTCAACCCCGGCCGAGGATATCTCCTGTCGACAGCCCTGGAGTGGGCTTTCCCCGCATTCGGATCGGAAAGCGAATTTCTGAAGTTGAGAGCCGGCTATTCCTGGTATCACTCGGTTTCCGCCGGAAAGTTCTCGGCCGGCTTCCGGGCAGGGGCCATTTTCCCCTTCAATCTCGATCAAGACTCGCCGGAGAATCTCCAGCTTCCACTGGCCGTTCGCTTCTTCGCCGGGGGCTCCACAACCCACAGGGCTTTCGCCCGAGATCGCCTGGGTATCCCCGGAGAAACCCTCGATGAACAGGGCCGCAGCACCGGGGGAAACGCCGTCTGTCTCCTCAACCTGGAGTACCAGCACCTGATCTGGAAGTCCATCGCGGGAGTCGTGTTTCTTGACGGGGGCAACGTCTGGGCCCGGCCGGAGGATGTCTCCGCTGCGGAAATGCGATGGGGCCTCGGTCTCGGCCTTCGAATGGATACACAGGCCGGGCCATTCCGCCTGGAATATGCGCGCAAACTGGATCGGAAGACAGGGGAGAAAAAGGGGGAGTTCTTCTTTTCTTTCGGAGTTGCCTTCTAGTAGAGCGTTTCCGAAATAACGTGTCGCACAAAGGTCGTCGATGCGCCCGGCCTGTAAGGCGCGCTAACGAAGACGATGCGGTGCCCATCGGCGAGTTAGCGCAACGCTGCAGGACGGGATGCAGCGGCGACCGATTGCAACGGTATTTTGGAAACGCTCTACTAGTGCGACTATACTCCGGTGATGAAGACGAGATCCCACCTCACGGCCCCGCGAATGTACTGGCCGGTCCTCCTGGGCTTTCTCATTCTCCAGT
>JANTFG010000224.1 GCA_024763555.1 Thermoanaerobaculales bacterium | reverse complement strand
CCTTCGGTTTTCTCAAGGGGCCAGGGCGGAGGCGCCGGAAGCTCTCCCGTTGAGGCCTTCTCGACATTGGCGCCGTAGCCGCAGGCGGGACAGCTGATGATGGCGTCCTCGCCGGTATCCGCGAGCACCATGAACTCGTGGCTGGCCGAGCCTCCGATATTGCCCGTATCGGCTTCCACCGGGGTGTAGCCCAGACCGCAGCGCTCGAAGATCCTGCAGTAGGCCGCCTCCATGGCGCGATAGCAGCGGTCGAGATCCTCGGCATCGACGTGGAAGGAATAGGCATCCTTCATCAGGAATTCCCGTCCCCGCATCAGTCCGAAGCGGGGCCTGATCTCGTCTCGGAACTTGGTCTGGATCTGGTAGAGGGCCACGGGGAGCTGCCGATAGGACTTGATCCCCCGGCGGACGACATCGGTGATGACCTCCTCATGGGTCGGGCCGAAGCAGAATTCCCGCTCGTGGCGATCCGTGATCCTCAGCAGCTCCGGCCCGTACTTGGCCCAGCGCCCGCTCTCCTGCCAGAACTCGGCCGGCTGGACGGCAGGCATCAGAAGTTCCGCCGCGCCGGCCCGCTCCATCTCTTCCCGGATGATGTCGGAGAGCTTGTGAATCGACCGCCAGCCCAGAGGAAGGTAGTTGTAGATCCCCGCCGCGACCTTCGAAATCAGGCCTGCCCGCGTCATCAGCTTGTGAGAAATAACCTCCGCATCGGAGGGGTCCTGTCTGAGGGTATGAATGAAGCTTTGTGTCCAGCGCATGTGATCTCCCGAATCTCGATCTCGTTCAGGCCGCGAATTGTAGCAGCTCCCGGCGCAGCCTGATGACGATTCCCTTCCGAAGCCGGAGCGGAAGCCGAAACCGCATCCGGAGCCCGGTCTGACGCCCGAAGCGCGAGGCTCACACGGCATGGACACACTCGCAGTGGTCGGGACATCCCACGACCGCATCGGTTTTGGCGACCACGCCCCGGCTCCGCCCCCCCCTCCGGCTCGGGATACCAGGGTTGCGCCCGGCCCATGTATTCCACTTGAAGAACCACGACCCCACCGGCTCCGGCATCGGCTCCGGATGTGCGGCTCCGGCCCCGGATTCGGTTCCTGCTCCCGCTCCCGCTCCCGCTCCGGTCCTCCGCCCCGGACCACCTACTCTGCCCCGGATGACTCAACTCCCGGGCCCCGACGATCGGGCCGGATGACCTTCAGGCAGAACGACCTTCTGCCGACCCGATCGCTTCCCTCGCCGTACGAGGTGGGCCGATTCCGGATAGGGCGTGGACGGATCCACGCGTGAGAGCACCCGCTCCAGATCCTCCAGGCAGGTGATCAGCATCAGCTCCCGGCGCAGTGCCGCACTCCGGGGAAAAGCCCGCGTGTACCAGCCGGCATGTTTGCGGAAGTTGAGCATCCCGGGGTGTTCTCCAAACCACTCAACCAGGCTCCGCGCATGCTCCATCATGATCGCTGCCATCTCGCCGAAATCGGGCGGCGGCGGAATCTCTTTCCCTTCGAGAGCCGCCGCAATTTCACGAAAGAGCCAGGGGCGGCCCAGGCAGCCGCGGCCGATTGCCACGCCGTCACAGCGGCACTGATGGAGCATCTCGAGGGCATCCTCGGCCGTCCAGATATCGCCGTTTCCAATGACGGGAATGTGAAGGGCCGCCTTCAACTCGGCGATCCGCTCCCAGTCCGCCCGACCGTCGTAGAGCTGGGCCGCGGTTCTGGCGTGAAGGGTCACGGCGGCACAGCCCTCCTCCTCGGCAATCCGCCCGGCTTCGAGAAAATAGAGACAGTCCTCATCAATTCCCAGGCGAAACTTGATCGTCAGCGGAATCTCATCCGCGCTGAGAACCGCTTCCCGGACGATCCGCCTCAGCAGCTCCGGCCGGGCGGGCAGAGCCGCTCCCCCGCCCTTGCGCGTCACCTTGCGGACCGGGCAGCCGAAGTTGAGATCGAAATGATCGATCTTCGCCTCGTCCTTCAGGATCCGAATCGCCTCGGAGATATCCTCCGCCCGCGTTCCATAGAGCTGAAGGCTGTGAATCGCTTCATCCGGCCCGAAGCGAGCGAGTTTGAAAGTCTTTTCCCGGCCCTCGACCAGGGCTCGGGCCGTGATCATCTCGGAAATGGGCAGGCCGGCGCCGAAAGCAGCGCAGATTCGCCTGAAGGGATAGTTCGTCACCCCGGCCATCGGCGCCAGAATAACGGGCGGCGCCACAGCCAGGGGACCCAAACTCAGCGGGAGAAGCCTGACGACTGTGCCCAGCTAGAGATTCTCCAGGATTCTCTCGATATAGCGGGAGATCAGGACAACGCCGAAACCGGTTCCACCTATTGGAAAGCCGTTATGCTCTTTCTCCATGTAGCCGACACCGGCGATATCGAAATGCACCCAGGAGACCTTCTCGGGAACGAACTGCTGGAGGAATGCGCCCGCGGTCAAGGCGCCGCCCCAGCGGGATCCCGCGTTCTTCATATCCGCCCAGTCGGACTTGAGGTATGGGAAGTACTCCTCATAGAGCGGAAGCGGCCAGACACGCTCGCCGACATCCTCACCGAGTTTCTTCAGCTCCTCCGCAAGAGCCGGATCGTTGCCCATGATTCCGGCGCACTCATGTCCGAGCGCAACGACGCAGGCGCCCGTCAGGGTTGCGAAATCAAAGATGACGTCCGGATTGAAGCGCGCCGCGTAGTGGAGAGCATCTCCCAGGAGGAGGCGGCCTTCGGCGTCGGTGTTGTCGACCTCCACTGTTTTTCCACTGGCCATGGTGATGATGTCACCGGGCTTGATGGCCGTGCCTGAGGGCAGATTCTCAGCCGTCGGGATAAGCCCGACTACCTTGATCGGCAGATCCAACTCTGCGATGGTTCGCATGACGCCGATCACCGTGGCCGCTCCGGCCATATCGAATTTCATCCAGCCCATGCCCGAGGCCGGCTTGAGGGAGATTCCTCCGGCGTCGAAGGTAACGCCCTTGCCTACGAGAACAATGGACTTCTTCGGTTTCTTCGGCCGATGCTCGAGAACGATCATCCTGGGTTCTTCGGCCGACCCCCGGCTGACGGCAAGGATACCGCCGCATTTTTCTTTCTGAAGTTCCTTGGGCCCAAGGATCGTCACCCGAATATTGCCGACGCCTTCCGCCATGTCCCTGGCAGCCGAGGCAAGTGCCTCGGGGGTCAAATCGTTCCCCGGACGATTGGCAAGATCACGTGCGAGATAGATCGAGGAACGCAGCATCCGGACCCGCTCAAGACGTTCGCCGAGGTCCTCCTCGCTCTCTCCGGAAAGCGGAATCAGATGTACACCATCGATCTTGTCGAACTCGTTCTTCTTCGAACGGAAATGATCGAAGGTGTAGTCGGCAATGGCCGCCTCCCGGAGGGCGATCAGGCGGGACTCCACCTCGGAAAGACCATGAATTCGCACGGAAATCGCGAGCCCAATCTGATATTCACGGTTCTTTGTCGCCTGATGGACGACACGGCGAAGTCCGCTGCGCAGCCGGGCATGACTCAATTCCTTTTCATCACCCATCCCGACAAAGGTAATCCTGCGGGCGATGGGAAGCGGGCACTCACCCGAGATAATCTCTCCCTTTTCACCTCGGGGGCCCAGGGCTTTGGCTTTCTGCCGGAGGGAGCGTTTTTCCTTTGTCTGGAACTCCAGACCTCCAAAGGGATCGACTCCGCTGCACTTGAGAACGTAGAGACAATCCAGTGGTTCTTCGGGTGTTTCTCGAAACTGGTAAAGATCGGCCATAGGGGTAAATAACCCTCCTTCAAACAACTACGGTCGCGCATTGTAACACAGAAGCTCCCGATATGCACCCCATTATCAGGAGCTTAAGACTTAAACCCGGGAAGATCACGACTTTTTCATGCCCTGATCCGCCCAGGCATCGCGTCGGCAGATCGGAAGAACACAGCTATGGGAGAGAATCTCCCGCGGGAGTTCAGGTCGAAGTTGCCGCTCCGGCGGAATGAAACACGAGAAGGAATTTTCCGGTTAAGGGGCCGCGCAATAATTTCTTCCTGTTAAGCGCGCCCAGATGTGCTTCAGATTTGGATTGAGCGATTGAGGGAAAGTGGAGGCGTAGCCTTGCCTGCGTTGAGAATTTCCAGATTGAGCCCGAGCCGAAGATATGGTGCAGATGGGATGCGAAAAGCGGAAGTAATTTTTTCGCGGGCCCAAAGGCCTCAGGTCAGGAAGACGCTCCCTGAGGGGCCGTCCACAGCCCGGCCGACAATGGCTGCAGCAGGGAAGCGCCTGCAGAAAATACGAGCTTCTTCCGGGCTCAGGGCCACCAGAAGACCACCTGAAGTCTGGGGGTCCAGGGCCAGGTCGACCCGGAAGGCCTCGGCCTCCTTCGAAAGCCGGAGAAGCTTCTCCAGGCTCTTCCGGTTCTTGCCGGCGCCGGCGGGGACCATGCCGGATTCGGCGGCCTTCAGTGCGCCCGGAATCTCCGGCAGAGCTTCAAGATCGATCTCCAGTCCCACTCCGGAGGCTTCCGCCATCTCCGCCGCATGTCCGGCCAGACCGAAACCGGTTACATCGGTCACGGCATGAGGCCCCTCATCCAGCCCATGCAGGAGATCGGCCGCCTCCCGGTTCAGGGTCCCCATCCAGCGCATGGCGGTGCCCAGGGAGCGGCCGTCGACCAGTCCCGCTTTGGCCGCCGTCGTCACCAGTCCGGTCCCCAGGGGCTTCGTCAGGACAATGAAATCTCCTTGCTGCGCACCACCATTCCGCCAGATGCCGGCCGGATCAACCGTCCCGGTCAGCGCCAATCCGTAGAGCAGTTCCTGCCCCTCGATCGTGTGGCCTCCCGCGAGTAAGGCCCCGGCTTCCTTCAGAGCCGAAAGTCCACCCCGGAGGATTTCCTTCAAGGTATCCTTCTCATAGACCGACAGCGGGAAGCTGACAAGATTCATCCCGGCCAGGGGTTTCCCGCCCATGGCATAGATGTCCGAAAGGGCGTTGGCGGCCGCGATACGCCCAAAGGCAAAGGGGTCATCGACCATCGGAGGGAAGAAGTCAGTCGTATGGATGATGCCGAGATCCTCACGCACCCGAACGACGCCTGCGTCGTCGGCATACTCGATCCCGACAATGAGATCCTCCGACTCAAGACGGGGAAGACCGCAGAGGATCTTCTCGAGAACTCCCTTGGCCAGCTTGGCGCCGCAGCCGCCATAGGCGGTCCCGGCCGTCAATGCCACCTCACAGGAATCGCCGGAGGCTTCCAGAGACCAGGGCGTCCAGGTCTCTCCTATTCTCCGGTAGACGGAGAAATCATCAAGCTTCAGCTCCTCGAAGATCTTCCTCAGGTTTTCAGCATCGGAGCTTTGGCCCTCCAAAACCACGCCGCAGCGTGAACTGATGACGCGGGGCGCGGGAATACTGTCAACTTCAAGGCCCGCCTTCCTGGCGGCCCTTTCCGCCCGCATCACTCGCTGGACGGTCCCGAATACGACGATGAGGTCACGGTGTTTCGCCATTGAGGCATTCTACAGCGGAATTCCGAATCCCGGGATGAAAGGCCGGATCCGAGGCAATCGCGCTGTGCGCAACCACCTGTTTGTGAATAAGTTACGGGCGAGTCGAAATCGCCTTCACAGCAGAGCATTGGCCTGAACATTGGATTTCTGGACTTCATCGGGCCAATCACTGCGGGATTCACCTCAGGTTCAGGGCCGGGGAAGGAGCGGAAACAGGAGCCGCAGCCGGAGCCGGAAGGCCGGAGCGTGAACCGGAGCCTCGATAAGGAATCAAGTGCTTTCTTTGGTTTTTTTATTTGTATTTTTGATAGTAGTCGTCGGGGCTGTGGAATTGTGGAAAACCGGCCCCCTCCAGCTTTGAAGTTTCAGAGTAGATTTGGGCCGGTTTTCCAAGGGGCTGAGGAAAACGTCAAGCGGTCCTCCGCGCAGCGTTTTCCAGGGGGTTGTGGGCGACTGTGGAAAATCCGGCAGGAGGAGCGAAGCGAACTCACTGATGGATTTTCCATAGGCGTCCA
>JANTFG010000223.1 GCA_024763555.1 Thermoanaerobaculales bacterium | reverse complement strand
CGGGCGCCGGGCAGGGGGGCGAAGAAGGCGAACAGGAAAATCCCCTCAAACACGGTCTCAAAGGTCTCTTCGGAGGGTAGCCCAGAACCTTTCGAAGCTGCCGTCGTCGAGAAACCCGGCCCTATCAGATCTTTTTGGAGATCGCTTCGATTGGGAGAATGATTTTTTCCTCCCATGGCAGCATGGCATTAAAAAGTGCCACCCTGCGGTAGTTCCTGAGATCCTCGATGGAGATCTCAGCCTCCGAAAGAACACCGCTCTCCAGCAACGAGGCCCTGCGCGTTCCCTTCAGCAGGGGTCGTTGTGGAGTCCACCAAACCTCGTTATTCTCAAAGGCCACGTTGGAGAAACCGGTATCAGTGATTCTTCCCTCCTGGAGGATCAGGATCTCGACCCCTTTCTCCAGATCGCGGCTGAGGCGATTCAACTCGGAGCGATCTGCCGACTTGAGGTGAGAGTCGATACCGCTTCCATCGACCAGCTCCAGAGAGAAGATCTCACGACGCCGATAGGGCTCGATGCTCCACTCCAGCCCCGATTCCGAATAGAGGAGTCGCATCTTAAATACTCCCGGAGCCGAGGGATACTCCGGCATAACCTGAGCAAGCGGGGGATGCACAATCCGGCCCCAGGCCTCCATCTGGGTCGCCCGGAAACGTTGTTCATGCCAGGGCAGGAGCGCCGCAGCTCCATCTTCGACCCGAATGGTTTCAAGGAATCGGCACATAGATTTTCTCCACCAGCTCCCGGTATTCAGCCCTGGGATCACTGTCCACCATCAGTCCCCCTCCGCTGCGGAAGAACAGCCCTTCATCAGTCGTTTCGATAAAACGGATCATCACCGCGCTTTCGACTGAGTTCCCGTCGAAATATCCGAAAACACCGGTAAAAAAGCCCCTTGGGGCGCCCTCGACACGCCGGATGATCTCAAGGGTCGAGTCTTTGGGCGCACCGCTGATCGAACCCGCCGGGAGCAGATTCTCCAGGATCGTGCCGATCTCCCGCTGCCATCCGGGCTGGATCTCACCGACGATCTCCGAGCTGGAATGAATGAGTTCGGCCCGAAGCGTTTGGATTCTCTCGAGGTATCGAAACCGCCGGACCCGAACCCTCGTCGCGATCTTTGAGAGGTCATTCCGCAGCAGATCGACCACCGCCGTATGTTCAGCCTTTTCCTTCGGATTCTCCAGCAAACGCCGCTCGGCATCATCGAGGGAGGCGTCGATCGTGCCCTTCATCGGATAGGTCGAGATTCGGTTATCCCGGATACGGATAAAGCTCTCCGGCGAAAAGACCACAAAACGCCCCGGAACGAGAAGCCGGAATGGCGCCCGGGCCCGCTCAAAGATCTGTGCCGGACTCAGACTGGTCCTGATCTTCGAAGGAAAGGTCAGGTTGAGGAGGTAGGTATTACCCTGAAGGAATTCCTCATGGACCCTATCGAAGGCACGGCGATAGACGTTGAGGGTCACAGGCTCAGCCTCGAAGCTGAAGCCTTCCGCCGGCGCATCCCTGAAGCCGCTTTCCCGGGAGAGATCCCAGCGAATCCCCCGTCGAGCGGCCTCCTCGGGATCGAGCACCGTGCCCTCTTCTCCGAGAAAGTCGACGACAAAGAGCATCGGCCGACCCTGGCGACCCGCTTCATTCAGTGTCTCAACCCACGCCCGCATCGGCGAATTCTACATCGGATTTGCTCAAGGCCCTCCACTGCATCGTCATGCACGTCCTGACTATTCCGACCTTCCTCTTCAAGGACAGTTTTGAGGGTGGGAGTACGGCTCGCTGGATTTTCTCTCGAAGTTCTCCATCCAACTCACTGCCCTCTATTCGTGCCGACGTCTCGATGACGCTCTTAACCAATGCAGCAATTTCTTGTAGTTCCTTGCATCCCCAAAAACCGTAAATTCAGCATTTCCTACCCTTAAGACAATGTGATCAAACAAGGTATGGAATGCTTGCCTGTCGATGCTGACGATTTCGATTTCTTCGAAGCCGGCGGAAAGGGACCTGCCTCGACGCCATTGAATCTCCAATGTGTCATCATGCGCAATCACGGTCTTGGGCTCACGGAGAAAACGAAGAGTGTGGTCCAGAATCGCCAAAAGAAGAAGAAAAGATATCGGCACAGCAGCGTAGGCCGAAATCGGCCAGAACACGTTTCGAAAAACCCACACATTGAAGAAGATCACCACGGTCACTTTGATTCCGAATACCGCCGCCCGTAACATCCCGTATCGACAAACAAAGTGAGATCCCATCAATGACGCCCAGCCAGTCCCTGATAGTAGTCGGGCACATTTCTTTCGAGATTCAGGCGGAAACCTCTATTCGCCTCGGCAAGCGAGGAATCCGGCAACTGGCCGATTGCAAACTGCTGGCCTAAGGACCCAGCCACAAGCCAAAAGACGGTCTTGTAGAGCTTACCGCCACCAAGAAGCACAGCGGCGCCGCTCGTGACTCCAGAAAACGGCGCTGAAGCTGCATCGCCCACCGTGAAAACCCCACCAGAAATTTCCTTCGAGCGCAGGTTACTGAAAAGGTCCCCACCGAAGCCCGAAGCAATTGAGGAAAACAGCCCCATTCTTGTGGGACCGCCAAAAACCCCGTTTAGCCCCCATACTGCCCCGCGCGTCATCACCGCATCAAGTTTCTGCTCGATGTTCATGTCGGAATGGGCAACATTGGGAAGAGAGAGGACGCTCCCAGCCGCCATATTCGTCATGATGTTCGAAAACATTTCCGCCCCCAGAAGCTCGAAACCAGCCGGTGCCAACAGCCCACCGGCAATTGCTGTCGCGATTCCCTTGTCAAGTGCGCGCTGCTCAGGCGTAGATGCACCCACCATCAACGGTCTCTTTCCGAATGCTTCGCCCACCATCGTATTTGGCACATCTGACATCATGCCGGTCGGATCCATTAGGTTAAGCGGATTGTTCAAAACATACGAATACGCATTCCAACTCTGGGGTCGGCTCGGATCGCCCCCCACGGGATCGACACTTAAGAAACGCGCCAGATTCATGTTGTAATGCCGGGCGTGCATGTAGTCCAGGTCGTCCGCGCTTCCAGTCGGGCTCATCAGATCCCGCTCGTGCCCGGTGAAACGGAGTTTCTGGGCACTACCCAAACTATCCTCCGTGAACTCCTCCCCAAAGGGTGAGTAGTTGTTGATCTCAACGATGTCGCCCCACTGGGACCATTGCGTCACCAAGCGGACATTCCCAAGCTGATCGGTAAAGAGGCGAAAGTCGCCTTCCGGGCTCTTCGCCCCAACCAGAATGTGACCCCCATAGAAATAGTCGCGCTTCCAACTCAGGGCGCCACTGCCCTGCTGATGAGCTACCGTCCGCAGGACCTTTGCGTCAATATCTCGCAGGACGAAGGTCCCCTCGGAAGTGGCGGGGTCGTAGGTGTAAACCCTTTCGCCATCCGCGTTATAGACGAAGAACCGGGTCGCTCCCGGCGCCGAGTACTTTCTTATCTGCTTGAAGGGCGTGAAGTCATAGAGATAGCTCTGGTTCCCGACCCCCCATGAACGCTGGTTGCCGGCATCGTCGTAAACGGCGCCCGAGAGATGGTTTGTGGCGGCATCGACCGCGTAATTGAAAGTATTGTCATTGAGGGTCCGGGTTATGAGATTTCCAAAGGGATCATATTCGAATGATCCTTGGTAGGAAAAATACTGAGATGTGCTTTCCGAGGTGGTGGTCAGGCTCTTGATGCGGCTCTGGGCGTCATATTCGAAGAAACGGTTGCCCTGTTCGCTCATAGACGGGGAAAAGGAATACCCTCTCTGCGCGATCAGGTTCCCAAGACCATCGTATTCAAGCACTCCGCTATCCCAATAGCCCGGAGAATAGTCGCCTTTCTCGGCAACTTCAGACTCCGGCGTCGATTTTGCCTCTCCTGATTTCTCATAAGACAAACCAATGAAGTGAATCTCACGCGGCCGCTGCATCCAATTCGGATCACGGTCGAAGTTCATCCCGAAAAACCGAGTGCCGGAAAAATAACTCTGGTACTTCAGTAGATCCATCATCCCATTGGCATGATAACTGATCTGCTCGATTCCCGGGCTCGCTGAGGTCAACCACCCGTTGGTGAAGCCGTTGACGACGGTGAGATCAGGCAAGGCCGCCGGTACGCCGACCTCCTCAGGATAGGTGGTCGTGGCGATCCGACCGAGATCATTGTACGTCCAGCTCTGTTCAAATGACAGGGCCGTTGCGCCGCTTCCAAGAGTGATATCCGTCTGTTTCCGAGATACGGCGCCCCCGATTCCGTTGTACTGGTAAGTCTCCGTCACTTCGGCTTGATCCCACGGGGCGCCGCATAGCTGGCGAATGCCCTCTAAAAATTCTACATCGAATTTGCTCTCTGCCGGCCATCCTCGTCCATGATAGAGTTTCCCTCCTGGAGCTGCCGATGTTACGAATTCTTCGTTTTACCTTGATTCTCAGCTTTCTCCTGCCGCTCAACCTTTCCGCTGCCGGACACCGGAAGGCGAAACTGGTTCCTCAGGAGATTCTCGACAGCATTGTCGATGACAATTCCAACCCCCTGCCGCGGGGGCTTGCTCCGGGAGAAATCTTCCTCCCACCTGAACGAGACCCACGTGCAGTTCTCAGCCCGCCCTCGGGAGAAGTACGCACCCCGGCCGAATACGAACACAACGATGGGTTGCTGATCAGCTGGGGATCCTTCAATTCCCTGCTGACATCCATGGTCGTTGCTGTCACGACGGGCACGGACGCCACCATGTACATTGTTGTTCCGAACTCGTCCCAGCAATCCTCCGCCACATCGACCCTGACGAATGCGGGTGCGAATATGGACCAGGTCGAGTTCATCATCTACGGCACCGACTCCGTCTGGATGCGGGACTACGGACCCAGGTTTATCGAGGAAGACGGCCAGAGGGCCATCGTCGATCACGATTACAACCGGCCCCGTCCGAACGACAATGCCTTCCCGGATTTCCTGGCGCCTTTGTGGTCGGAAGCCCAATACGATATTCCCCTTACCCATGGGGGTGGGAATTTTCACCTCTTTTCCGATGGCCGGGCATATATGACCGAGCTGATCCTCAACGAGAATTCGGGCCTGAGCGCGGCGGATGTGCAGAACGATTTTCTCGCCTATGAAAACCTCGTGGTCGACATTCTCCAGCCCTTCCCATCCAGTTATGACTCCACACAGCACATCGACATGTGGATGCTGCCGGTGGCCGAAAAGAAGGTGATCATCGGCCAGTATCCCGCTTCGGATACAACGCCCCACCAGGTGACCGAAGACACGGCTACGATGCTGGAAAACGACGGCTATACAGTCTACCGAACTCCGGGCTGGGAAACATACGGCACCCACTACACATATGCGAACGCAGCAATCATCAACGACATCGTTCTCATGTGCCAGTTTCAGAATGCCTCATCATCTTATGCCGATGAGGATGCGGCCGCGCTGGCGACCTTCGAAACCGCCTTTCCTGATCGACAGATCGTCCCGGTCGACTGCTCGGATATCATCGGTTATGCCGGCGCCCTCCACTGCATCGTCATGCACGTCCCGACTGTGCCCAGCTTCCTCTTCAAGGATGGTTTTGAGAGCGGGAGTACGGCCCTCTGGAGTTTCAGCAGCAACTGAGGGTTTCTTTCGAGCCACCCGTTGGAGAACCGACCCATGAAGTGGTCTTCGTGGGAGGTATTCCCTGTCCTCCACGCGCTCCGCAATCTCTGCGTGAAACTGCCTTCCTGCCCTTGGTGTTCCGGGGCTGGCGAAAGAAACCAAAGGACGGTGCCGGATCCTTCAGGGGATTCTCCCAATAGGGAAAGATTCCTGACTCCTGTGATATCGTAGCGACGAGGCAGGAATGGCACCGACACTCACGCATATTTTGTTCGTAGACGACGACCCGCTGATCCGCGAGATCGCGGAACTGGCCCTCGGGACCGTGGGGAACTTCAAGGTCTCTCTCTGTGAGGGGGGCGAGCAGGTCCTCGCATCGCTTGAATCCA